>LUCA01000013.1 GCA_001593875.1 Candidatus Bathyarchaeota archaeon B23 | reverse complement strand
CTTCCTCTAGGGCTGTGGATGAAGGCCGTCATCGTCGTCGGGGATGGGATGGCCGACAGACCCCTGAGGGAGCTGGGGGGGAAGACGCCCCTGGAGGCCGTCGAGACCCCGAATCTGGATGAGGTGGCGAGGGGAGGCGTCTGCGGCATCATGGACATCCTCTCCCCGGGGAGGCCCCCCGGGAGCGACGCCGCCAACCTCGCCCTGCTGGGCTACGACCCCTACGAATGCTACCGGGGTAGGGGCGCCCTGGAGGCCCTGGGCGTGGGCCTAGAGGTGAGGGAGGGCGATGTGGCCCTGAGGGGGAACTTCGCCGCCCTGGAGGATGGCGTCGTCGTCGACCGTAGAGCCGGGAGGATCGACGGCGCCATCTTCACCGACTACCTGAGGGACGTGAGGCTGGAGGCCCACCCCGAAGTGGAGGTCCTGGTAAGGCCGACGCTGGGGCATAGACTCGTCATCCTCCTCAGGGGCAGAGGCCTCAGCTGGAGGGTCTCGGACATCGACCCCCACAGGACGGGAGTCCCACCCCTGAAGGCCGAGCCCCTAGACGCCTCACCGGAGGCCGCCAGAACCGCCGACATCCTAAACAAGCTCTACGAGGCGTTGAAGAGGAGGATGGAGCTCCACCCCATCAACGAGGAGCGGCGGCGAGGGGGTCTTCCACCGGCCAACGCCATCCTCCTCCGGGGGGCTGGAGCCCCACCGGCGGTGAGGACTCTGGGGGAGCTCTACGGCGTGAGGGGGGCGTGTGTCGCCGTGACGCCGACGGTGAGGGGGGCCTGCGCCGCCGCCGGCCTGGACCTCTACGACGCCCCTGGGGCGACGGGGGGCGTGGACACCGACGCCGTCTCCAAGGCTAGGGTGGCCGAGCGCATCCTGGGGGAGTATGACCTCATCTACATCCATGTGAAGGGGGCTGACAACGCCAGCCATGACGGCGACGTGGAGGCGAAGATGGGGGTGATCCGGAAGATCGATGAGATGGTCGGCCACCTCCTGGACCACGTCGACCCCGGGGAGGTCTACATCGCCGTGACGGCCGATCACACCTCCAGCACCAGGGTGAGGGAGCACGTCGGAGACCCCGTCCCCCTCGCCATAGCGGGGCCCGAGGTGAGGGTGGACGACGTCGAGGCCTACACGGAGAGGCTCTGCGCTCGAGGTGGACTGGGGAGGGTGAGAGGCGTCGACCTGATGCCGATGTTGATGAGCCTCCTAGGTCATGTGGAGCGCTTCGGGGCCTAGGTCGAAGGGTTTATAGGGGCTAAGCCACATTTCCGCATGTTACCCTCAGGCGGTCACCTTGACAAAATATATCTTCATCACCGGTGGCGTCCTGAGCGGATTAGGTAAGGGACTCGTAACCTGCTCCATCGGCAAGATGCTGCAGGTCCGAGGCTTCGACGTCACTGCGGTGAAGTGCGACCCCTACTTAAACGTCGATGCGGGGACGATGAACCCCTACATCCACGGCGAGGTCTTCGTCCTCGACGACGGCTATGAGGCCGACATGGACCTCGGCTCCTATGAGCGTTTCCTAGGCGTCAACCTCACGAGGCTGAACAACATCACCTCAGGGCAGATCTATCAAGCCGTCATCGAGCGGGAGAGGAGGGGTGAGTACCTAGGCCGATGCGTCCAGATAATCCCCCATATAACGGATGAGATCAAGCGGAGGGTGAGACAGGTCGCCGAGGAGACGGGGGTCGACGTCCTCCTCATCGAGTGCGGAGGCACCGTCGGCGACATCGAGGGACTCCCCTTCCTAGAGGCCTTCAGGCAGATGAGGCTTGAGGAGCCCCGGGGAGACACCCTACTGGTTCACGTCACCCTCGTCCCCGTCTTGGAGGCTGTGGGGGAGCCCAAGACGAAGCCGACGCAGCACAGCGTCAAGGAGCTCAGAGCCATAGGGCTTCAGCCCGACATCATCGTCGCCCGATGCGAATGGGGGCTGCTACAGGAGGAGCAGAAGAGGAAGATAGCGTTGTACTGCAACGTGGAGGAGCGAGCTGTCTTCACATCCATCAACGTCAACCCCATCTACGAGCTGCCCCTCATCCTGGAGGAGCAGGGGATGGGGGTGCTGCTCTGTGAATACCTCGGCCTGGAGAGGCGTAGACCCGAGTGGAGGGGGTGGAGGGGCATCGTCCAGCGGTTTAAGGCGGCCAGGGAGAGGGTGAGGATCGCCCTCTGCGGCAAATATGCCGAGTTCGCCGACGCCTACGTCAGCGTCAACGAGGCCCTGAGGCATGCGGGGGCCGCCGTCGGCTGCACCGTCGACATCGAGTTCATAGAGACCGAGGAGTTTGAGGAGAAGCCCGAGAGCGTTGAGAAGCTCTCCGAGTTCGACGGGGTCCTCGTCCCAGGGGGCTTCGGCAGGAGGGGAGCTGAGGGGAAGATCGCCGCCATCGAGTACGCCAGAAATAGGGGCATACCCTTCCTAGGCATCTGCTACGGCTTCCAGCTCAGCGTCGTGGAGTATTCCCGCCACGTCCTCCACCTGGAGGGGGCCAACACCACGGAGTGCGACCCGGAGACGCCGCACCCCGTCATCGACCTCCTGCCGGAGCAGAGGGAGATCGACGAGCTGGGCGGAACCATGAGGCTGGGCTCCCACCCCGTCGTCGTCAAGCCTGGAACCCTCGCCCACAGCCTCTACGGATCCGAGGTGATCCACGAGAGGCATAGACATCGATGGGAGGTCAACCCTGATTACTGGGGGAGGCTGGAGGGGAGGGGCGTCGTCTTCTCAGGGTGGAGCCCAGATGGGAGGCGGAAGGAGATCATGGAACTCCCGGATCACCCCTTCTTCCTCGCCACCCAGTTCCACCCGGAGTTTAAGAGCCGCCCCTGGAGCCCCTCACCCCCCTACTACGGCTTCATCAGGGCCTCCCTGGAGGCTAAGCGCCGGAGGGTGGAGGTCACCTCCCACGCCTAGAGAGGGAGCGATGGAGCTGGAGGAGGGCCTCGACGAGTTCCTCCTCAGATCGCATCCTCGAGACCGCCAGGGGGATGCCCTCCCCCTCGGCTAGGGAGACCGCCAGGGGGTCCACCTCCCTCCTGACTCCGTGGAGGACGACGATTCGAGGTTTCAGGGGACTGATCTTCACGGCGATCATCGGCGATCGACCCTTACGGACGCCGGTGAAGACGAGGGCCCTCTCGCTGGTGGAGCCGAAGATCCTGTAGAACTCCAGCCCTGAGAGGGTCTGGATGGCCTTCAGGCTGTCGACGATGGTATAGCCGTAGACCTCCCTCTCGAGGGCGTCGGGGCAGGCGATCACCTCCCCCTCAACGGCCTCGCAGAGCTGTCTGGCTGTGGCGGGGGAGGTGAACTCCCTCATGTCGAGGAAGATGTCGCTGACATCGATGGTGATCCTCGCCAGCTCCCGGCTATACCTCCCGCCCCGCCTCTGATCGATGTCGAGGAGGGCCTCGACGAAGCGCTTGATGAAGTTGCTCCCCGGAGACCTCCTGCGCCCCGCCTCGTAGTCGCTGATGACCGACGGCGAGCACCCCAGCTCCTCCGCCACCTCCACTTGGCTGGCCTGGAGGAGGTTACGCCACTTCCTCATCGCCAGCCCCGGATTGGGGGAGATGACGATCTCCCCCGCGATCCTCCTCATCAACGCCTCCCTAAGGGGGTCTGAAGGCCTCATCTAGGGGATAAGGATGTGGGGGCAAATAAAATCGAGGGTTAAAAAGGGGAGGGGCTATAGACCCGCCTTCTCCAGCAGCATCCCCCACCTGCGGTCCACCCATCTCTGGATGTTATCGATGAGGTCCTCCCGCCTCTTCGGTCTGAAGAGATGTCTGAACCTCCCCTGAACCCTGAGATACTCCTCCACGGGCTTCTTCCTCTCAGGCCTCTTAGCTATGGCCAGGCTGGGGGGTGAGAGCTTGTAGAGGGGCCTCCCATCCTCCACCCGGCACTCCCAGAGGGGGAAGAAGCAGGTCTCCACGGCGAGCTTGGCCACCTCTATCGTCTTGCTCGGCGGGAACCTCCAGCCTCGGCAGCAGGGTGCGAGGGCGTGGAGGAAGGCTGGACCCTCCACCTCGAAGGCGCTTCGGGCCTTCCTCATCACATCTAGCGGGTAAGCGGGGCTGACGGTGGCGACGTAGGGGATCTCATGGGCGATGACGATCTCGTCGATGGGCTTCTTCCACTCCCTCTTCCCGGGGATGACCGTCCCGGCGGGGCTGGTCGTCGTCCAGGCGCAGTAGGGGGTGCCACCGCTCCGCTGGATGCCCGTATTCATGTAGGCCTCGTTGTCCACGAGTACATAGGTGAAGTCATGTCCACGCTCCAAGGCCCCTGAGAGGGCTTGAAGCCCTATGTCATAGGTGCCGCCGTCGCCGGCGAAGGCGATGACGTCCAGGATCTCATACTTCGCCAGTGGGCCACGCCCCCTCCTCCTCATCGCCCTCCAGGCGGCCTCTATCCCGCTGGCCGTGGCGGCGGCGTTCTCGAAGGCCGTGTGGATCCAGGGGATCCGCCAGGCGGAGTAGGGGAAGATCGTCGTCGCCACCTCCAGGCAGCCGGTGGCCGTGGTCGCCATCGTCGCTCCCCTCCTGACCTTCAACACCAGCCTGGCGATGATTGGCTCGGCGCAGCCGGCGCAGAGCCTATGCCCAGAGGCCAGTAGGTCAGGCCACTTCACAGCCTCCTTAAGGGTTATGGCCGCGCTCATCTTCACCACCTCACCCCCAGGAAGTTCAACCTCTCCACCACCTCCCCACGCCTCTTCGCCTCCATCAACCCCTCGAAGGCCTCCTCGATGAGCCTCGGCGGCGTATCCCTCCCCCCCAGGCCGTAGACGTAGTCGACGATCAGCGGCTGCCTCCCAGCGTCATAGAAGATGGTTCTCAGCTCCTCGTAGAGGGGGCCTCCGGGGGCGCCGAAGCTCATCGCCTTATCCAGGACGCCGACGACCTCCACGTCCTTCAGGAGCTCTATCAGCTGCTCCGCCGGAAAGGGCCTGAAGACCCTCATCTTCATCATCCCCGCCTTCACGCCGCGCCTCCTCAGCCTGTCGACGACGTATCTCACCGTCCCCATCGTCGACCCGAGGCCTATGAGGGCCACCTCGGCGTCCTCCATCTCGTAGGGGTGGAGCAGTTGATAGCCCCTGCCTGAGAGCTCGGCATACTCCTCGTCGACCTGGGGCATCGCCTTCAAGGCCTTCTCCATCGCCTCCACCTGATGCATTTTATGCTCGAAGTAGAAGTCGTAGAGGTCTAGGGGGCCCATGGTCAACGGGTTCTCCGGGTCCAATCGGAACTCGGCCTCGCCTAGGTGTCCCTGGACCTTGATGTAGGGGCGCTCGCCGACGAACTCCCTCACCGCCTCATCGCTCAACGTCTGGACGTTCTCCATGGTGTGGCTGAGGGTGAAGCCGTCGAGGCAGACCATCACCGGCAGCTGGACGTCGAGGTGCTCGCCGATCCTCCAGGCCTCCACGCAGGCGTCGTAGACCTCCTGGCTGTTCTCGCAGTAGATCTGTATCCAGCCGCTGTCCCTCGCCCCCATGGAGTCGCTGTGATCGTTGTGGATGTTGATGGGGGCGCTGAGGGCCCTGTTCACGACGGCCATCACGATGGGGAGCCTCAGCGAGGCGGCGATGTAGAGCATCTCCCACATCAGCGCCAAGCCGTTGGCGGCCGTAGCCGTGAAGGCCCTGGCCCCGGCTGCTGCGGCCCCTATGCAGCAGCTCATGGCGCTGTGCTCGGACTCGACGGCGACGAACTCCGTGTCAACGAGGCCGTCGGCGACGTATTCGCTGAACCTCTCCACGATGATGGTCTGAGGTGTGATAGGGTAGGCGGCCACCACATCGGGGTTCACCTGCTTGATGGCGTAGGCCGCCGCCTCATCGCCGTTCAGACCCAGAAGCCTCTGCTCCCTCATCCCTTCCTCACCATCCTTATGGCTTCGACGGGACACTCGTTGGCGCAGATCCCGCAGCCCTTACAGAACCTCAGATCGACCTCAGGGTAGCCGGCGTCGAAGCCTATGGCTCCCTCGGGGCAGTAGAAGTGGCAGAGGGTGCAGCGGGTGCACTTCTCCAGGTCGAAGTCTGGGCGCTCCACGCCCCAGTCTCCCGTGTGGTACTCCAGGGATGGCTTGTAGGGGACGGCTCCGAAGGGGAGCTCCCTCCATCCAGGCTTGGCCTCCGTCAACCCCTCCTCACCTCCCTGTAGGCGGTCTCGATGACCTTCACGTTCAGCTCCCCCACCTCCCCCCTGAACCTCTCCCTAACCGCCTCGAAGAGGGAGTTGAGCTTGACGATCTCCTCCGCCTTGATGAGGGCGCCGAGCATCACCGTGTTAGTGATGGGCCTCCTCAAGGTCTCGAGGGCGAGGCTTGTGGCGTCGATGGTCCAGACCTCCACCTCCCTCAGCCCCAGGCTCTCCCTGACGGCCTCCGGGGAGTTGGGGGTATTGACGACGATCTTCCCGCCGGACTTCAATCCCTCCACCACCGAGGGGCCCAGAAGCGTTGGATCCAGGACCACGACGGCGTCGGGCTCGTAGATGCCTGAATGGATGTCGATGGGGGCGTCGCTGATTCGGGTGTAGGAAGTTATCGGTGCGCCAGCCCTCTCCGGTCCGAAGGCTGGGAAGCTCTGGACATACTTCCCCTCCCTCAGCCCACCCTGGGCTAGGAGGAGGGAGGCCGTCCAGGCCCCCTGCCCTCCCCTTCCATGAAACCTCACCTCGATCATGTTGGGTCTCTCCGAGAGGATACTCCCCCCTAATATTAAACATTAAACCTCAGCCGGGGATCGGGGTCAACCCCGAAGGGATCGATGGAAGGCGATGGCCCTCAACCTATTCAGCTCATCCCTCTTCCGCTGAGCCTCCTTGGCCGCCGCTTCAGCGTATCTCTCCCAGCTCCAATCCAGGGTCTCGTAGGCGTAGTCTATGGACCTGGAGGAGGCGACGAGGAGGCCCTCCCCCCGGCTGTTGGAGCCCAGCCTCACGGCGGCGGCGGGGTCTCCCCCCTGGGGGCCCAGGCCCGGGCTGAGGATGAGGGGGTCCTCCCCTACGACGGCCCTCACCTGGCCCAGCTCCTCGACGGCGGTGCAGCCGACGACGAAGCCGTTGGCCCCCCGCCTACGGCCCTCCCGGGCGACTCTGAGGTAGAGGGGCTCCCCCTCCACGACGAGGGTCTGGATGTCCCTGGCGCCGGGGTTGGACATGCGGCAGAGGGCGAAGATCCCCCTATCCCCCCGATGGGCCCACTGGTAGATGGCGTCGCATCCCCCCTCGTATCCGGGGTAGGGGCTGAAGGTGACGGCGTCGAAGCCGGCGGCCTCGATCCAGTGGAGGGCGGCCCGGTTGGTGGAGGCGATGTCGCTGAGCTTCGCGTCCAGCAGCGCTAGGCAGTTGGCCTCGTGGATGGCCTCCACCAGCTCCCTCAGGTCCTCGAGGGCGAGGAGGTAGGTGACGTATTGGGCGTTGGGCTTTATAATCGGCGTGGAGGGGGCTACGGCCTCGACGATGTCCAGGCAGAAGCGTTTAACCCCCTCCCGTAGGCCGTAACGGTCTAGGAGGGGTTTGGGGACCAGGTAGCGCTCCCGCATCCCCTCCACCGCCGGGTCTAGGCCTACGCAGAGGATGCTCTCCTTCTCCCCGCTCAGCTCCAGGTAGCGCTCCACGAAACCTCTTCCCAACAACTCGGATCAGATTAGTCCCCTGACGCTTAAAAGGTGGGGGTGTGAAGGGGGCTTTATAAGGCGTTGAAGCCTCTAATCCCATGGGAGGCTTCCGTTGGGGGAGGAGGTCAGGAGGCTGCTTAGGATTAGGGAGGGGCTGGAAGACCGTATAAGGCGCCTGGAGGAGGAGCTGGAGGACCTCCATAGGGCGCTGGCGGAGGTGGATAGGTTGATCGCCCACCTCGGCTTCAGGAGGGCGGAGAAGGCCGCCGGGGCTGCGACGTCGGTGAAGGGGAAGAGCGGCGTCCTCCTCGGCACCCTCCGCTACGATGAGGGGGAGATCGTCTTCGAGCCGAGGGGCGACGTGGAGTTTCCTGCCTCATCTCCGCCCTTCAGGGCCTTCCTCTTGAGGAGGCTGGAGGAGATGAGGGGGAGGGATGAGGACCTCGCCTCTAGGGGGAGGCTTCCCCTGGAGGAGGTGCTCTCCTACGACGTGGAGACGGATGGAGACCGCATAGTGAGGCTCGTGGTGAGGAACTATAGGGATGAGAGGAGGCTTAGGGAGATCAGGAGCAGCATCCGATGGGCCTTCGACAGGATGTATGAGAGGATGACCACTGGGGGCTGAAGGCCTTGAGCGGCGACCTCGAGAGGAGCCCCCTCTGGCTGATCCTCGTCGAGGTGGTCCACTCGCTGCCGATGTATCGAAGCCACAAGGCCTACGTGCGGGATCACCTCCTCCTGGAGAACCCGGAGCTAACCCCCGAGGAGCTCTCCCAGAGGCTGGACATCCCCCTGGGGGAGGCGATGGTCATCCTCAGCGAGCTGAGGGGAGGCCTAGAGGAAGCGGAGGAGGAGAAGGGCGAGGATGAGGAAGTCTACGGCGATGGCGACCATGGAGACGGTGAAGATGATCCACCAGGTGCCCCCCCTCCGATGGGCCCTCCTGAAGACCTCTACTAGATACCTATAACGGCTGAGGATGTCCTCCCACAGACTCCTCAACAAGGCGGCCATTATTTAAACTTACATCCCCATATAAAGCTATGCTACTCCACTACATACCTGTAGGAGATATACTCCCCGGCGGTCTCGCTGCGCCCCCTCACCCGGAGGATATCCCCCGGCTCAGCCCCGACGATTATAGCTATGGGGTCTGAGGCCTTGATCCAGGGCAGCTGATAGGGCTTCACGTGATACTGCTCCAGCACCTCCCGCCTCTCCTCCTCTGAGAGGATCTCGTGTATGGGCACTAACTCGTGTTGGAAGATGTCGAAGGCCGGTAGACTCGGCGGTATCAGCTCTATGAGGCGGCTGCGGCCCTCCCGTGTGACCTCATCGTTGAGCCTCTCAACGGTGCTCCTCGCCGAGTAGGTGTAGTGGCCTCCGCCGATGAGGATCCCCCTGGCGGCTCCCTTCTGCTCCACCTTCTCCTTCAAGTCTCGGATGTAGGAGATGCCGATGGTCTTCTCCCCCAGGACGCAGAGGATGACGTAGCGGTCCTCACCCCTCCTGAGGTAGTAGTAGACCTTATTCCCCTCCCGTTCGACCTCCTCCACCTCTAGGCCTCGATACTTTATGATGAGGGCCGCCCTCCTCTCCTCCAGGCTCTCGGCCTCCAAGGCTGTCACCTCGCCTTCACCCTCTTAACCACCGGCGGCCTCACCTTCCTGAAGATGCGGTACCCACACTGGGGGCAGCGGAAGGAGACGTAGCGCTCCAACTCCGAGTAGACGACCCGGCTCCCACATCGGACGCATTCATAGTTGGGCCCGTGAGGCCTCTCCTCCTCCAATCCAGACACCGACGGGGTAAAACTCCCGAGGAGTACGATTAAAAGCTTTCCAAAAACAAGGCAGCCGACATCCACCCTGGAACAACTAAAAGCTTTATCACGTCGAACCCGACCTTGATCCGGAGGGAGATGCGACGATCCGGGGAGGCCTCACCGCCCTACTTCTCCTGGCAGCCCTATGCCGCATCCAAGATCCCCCCTGGATCATGGGGGGCATGGGGGGCGTCCAGCCAACTCCACCTGGCGGGGAGGACCTGGTTCCCGTCCTAGTGCGTGCTCAATATAGCGCCTCCATAGGCGGCCACAACGAGCCCATCGGAGGCGTCGTCATCGAGTATAGGAAAACGGGTTCGCAGACCCCCCTGATCGCCGAGACGAATGAGGAGGGAGTCTGCTACATAGCCCTGGAGAGGGAAACCCTCTATGAATTCAGCGTCGAATACGGGGATCAGAGGAGGAGCTTCACCTTGGAGTACACAAATCAAACCGTGTTACTCATAAGCATAGATCTAAGTGGGGGGGATATAGTCGACTGCGTCTTCCTCACGGCTAAGCCGTCGTCGAGGGGTTACAAGGATCCCGGGATAACCACGATACTCGGCTTCACCTTGCATCTAAGCCATGTAGTCTCCTTCATCATGGGCCTCCTCTCATCTCTCATAATATATGTCGGTCTAAGCATGAGGAGAGATCTTGAAGAATAGGATGATCGGGATCATATTATGTGTATTTTTAATTATCTTTTTTAAACCGATAGATCAGGTCTCCGCCTCTTCCACGTATAAGGTGTATGAGGGGGAGGTGGTTTTCGATCCACCTGAGATAGGGGAGGTGGAGGGGTATCATCTGATAGAGATAGCTGGATGTGGCAGGATAACGACGCCTGGACATCCGGCACTACCTATGAAGGCGCTCACATTGAAGCTCCATCGAGGGGACGTGATCGCGGATGTGGCTGTAGAGGTCTCGACGGAGGAGTTGAACGGGACGTATCACGTCTCTCCCGCACCTAGGCCATCCTACGACGGCGCCGACTATGAGCTCACAGATCCGGATCCATCCATCTATGAGAGCGGCGAACCCTATCCGGGGAGGTGGTATGACTATGAGGTCAAAGAGGGGTTGGACCCCCAGACGATGAGACGGGTTAGATACCTGATCCTCCGTCTCTACCCAGTTCAATACACACCCAAGACGGGTAGGCTGACCATCGGCAGTAGGATGCGCATCTCGGTGAGGTATCGATCCGGGGTGGGGAGCTCCAGTAGGGGGGCGCTGGTTCAGAGCTATGACCTCCTGATAATCACCAGCCCCCTCCTGGAGAGTTATGCCGCCAAGTTGATGTATTACAAGAACTCCGTCGGCGTATCGACCCTCGTCAAGACGACGGAGGAGATATACGCCGACTTCGAGGGGAGGGATCACCCCGAGAAGATTAGGAACTGTATAAAGTCTGCGGTGGAGAGCTATGGGATTACAGCCGTCCTCATCCTGGGAGACGAGGATCAGGTCCCTGCGAGATACGTCTACATCCCCGACGGCGAATCCATCGATGGAGACCTCGTCGAGACCGACCTATACTACGCGGACCTGCAGTATACATGGGACGACAACGACGACGGCCTATGGGGGGACCTCGACAACGATGAGGTGGACGGCCTCCCCGACCTCCTCATCGGGAGGCTGCCCGTAAGCACGGAGTACTACGCATCGGTGGTGGTGGACAAGGTCATCGAGTATGAACGCTACAACAGCCCTGAGGACCCCTGGTTCAACACCGCCCTCCTCATAGGCACGGACCCCTTCGAGGGGGAGGAGGCCGAGGGCGAGATACTGATGGACTACATCGCGGACAACTACATCTGGGAGAATTTCACGGTGAGGAAGCTCTACT
>LUCA01000012.1 GCA_001593875.1 Candidatus Bathyarchaeota archaeon B23 | reverse complement strand
AGGCTTTTGAGGGATCATCAACCTGAACCTCTCCCAAGAGACGTTGAGGATGAGATTAGGCGCATTATGAATAGCATTCAGAGGGGCTTTAGGTGAGATGTAAGCTGTGAAAGACCGCCCATAGGATTAGGTTAGTTGATGAGGGATAGTTATGTCATCCCCTTTTCGGGGAGGTTTAAACCTCATCATTATATGCTCAATTAGGGGGCTCTCCCCCATCTTCCTTAGGAGTCTTTCATCCGCTGTGTAGAGTTTGACCCCTAGATGCTGTGCTAATGCCACGTAGGCCGCATCGTAGAGGGTTACCCCCTCCCTCATTGTCGTCTCTACAGCTTTCAGGGAAATGCTGATGAATACTTCAATGCGTTTAAGACCTCGTAGGGGGGAAGGGAGGGGGCCACGAGGTCTATAGCCTCTCGACATAGGCCTCCCTCAACAGCGTATCCTCGCTGGAGTATTCTTGAGAGCCTCTTACACTCACGGGAAGCCCATAGTTTTCGTAACAATTGATGTAATTCTCTAGCATCTTTCTCATCTAAATTTGGCACTCTCCTATAATGTAATTTTGTTGTAATAATCCATACCCAATCTTGATAAAACATCTCTTAAATAAAATTCATTTTACCAATCCAAAAGGACTTATCTGAATCACCAATACTCTCTAGTTCTCGGTTTGTCACGCTTCAAAATGATCTTCTAAATCCAATTCAAATCTCTTTATGTAATCCTCATCAAGAAAAGCTTCCACATACATATAAGATTTCGCAACATATTTCACCACTAAAACTCAAGCACATATATAATCTTTAATTTTTAACTTTTTAAAATAAAAAAGCACCGTAGAAGCCTCACTGAAGCTTATAGGTGTCAAATGAGGCTGTCGATCACCGTCTTGCTTACTACCAGGATTTAACTCCTCGACTTCCCAGGACGCATAGCAGGGTGTAGGGGAGTATTGTAGATGCTCGCCTAGAGAATTCTTATTCGTATCTTCTCAATACCGCGAAGAGGATGGGTTTCCCGTTCTTTAGGAGTTGGAAGTCGACCCAGGCTTGAACATGTTCGATCCACTGCCAGGTTCCATTCACAAATCTCTTCCCTATAAAACACCAATATTTTACAGCGCCGCTACTTGTCCTCTGGATAGGCCCCGTCATACTTAGGGTATACCAGCCTCTTGTGGGTAGGGTGACCTCGTATGCTCTGTTCTCGGTGGCGTTCACAGACCATATAACAGGAGACTGCCAGACAGTATAGTTGAGCCTCTTCTCAACCATGATGCCTGACTCGCCTCTTAGGGCGTTCCCAATCTGAAGAGTCAGGGGAACCTGCACCACACCTGTTGGATATACGAAGAGGTACATCTTGAGGGTTAGATTGTCTAGTGGGGCGTAGAAGACTGTGTAGAAGCCATGGATACTACGGTCAATCCTCGAATCACTCAACAAATGCCAATAATTCAGACAATAGCCTGAGACGATGTAGAGTCTAGAACCATATAGATGCGTAACGGGATTCCTGATTGATAGATTTACGAGTTCGGGGAGACCCGCTAATCTATCGTATCCCTCCTTCAGGCTCTCAAGCTCCCCCCTCAATCTTCCGAGTTCTATCCGCTGCTCCTGAAGTCGATTTAAGACATCGACGTAAAGACCTGAGATAACCAAGATCCCTATTGATAGGATCACCACAAAACCCTTCCACCAGCTAACTCTCCCCATCCTCCTCCGAGTCATCATCGGTAGGCCATCGATATGAAGATAGCGCCGAGTCTCGAGAACAATCCAACTCTTAACTGGAGTTAAGTAAAATCCTTAAGCCCCGGGCGGGATTTGAACCCGCGATCTCCTGCTTACCAAGCAGACGCTTTAACCAGGCTAAGCCACCGGGGCTCGTGATCTATTCGTGGGCGTCGCCGATTTTAATCTTCCCCTCCTTGGAGGAGGCCTGCGAGCTCCTTGGCCTTCCTCAGGTTCTCCTGGTCCGTCCTCCGCTCGTCGATGGGGGTCTCCATGATGATGGGCAGTCTCCGTATCTGGCTGTGGTTTAGGATGAGCCTGAAGCCCTCCTCGCCGATCTCTCCCAGGCCTATGTGTTCGTGGTGGTCGATGCCTGATCCCCGTCGGCCTATGGAGTCGTTTAGGTGGAGGAGGATGAGGTTCTCGAAGCCCACCGCCTCCTGGAAGTTCTCCATCGTCTCCTCCAGGCCTTCGGGGTTTCTCCACTCGTAGCCGGCGGCGAAGGCGTGGCAGGTGTCCAGGCAGACGGCGGCCCTCTCATCCCCTATCAACCTCAGCATCTCCCCCAGCTCCTCGAATCTCGAGCCCACCTGGGTTCCCGCCCCCGAGCCATTCTCCAAGAGGATGAGGACCTCGCCGTCGGTCTCCCTGAGGGCCGTGGAGACGGCCTCCGCCACCCTCCTCACCCCCTCCCCGCCTCCCGCCCCCCTATGGCTGCCTAGATGCGTGACGATGTACCTCACCCCAAGGGCCTCACATCGCCTTATCTCCTCCTCCAGCGACTCTATCGACCTCCTATAGATCTCCGGGTATGGGGAGGCGAGGTTGAGTATGTAGGGCATGTGGGAGAAGACCGGCTGAAGACGACTCCGCCGTAGCTTCGCCTTGAAGGCCTCCACCTCCTCATCCTCCAGGGGCGTGGTGCCCCAGCTTCGGGGGTTTCTGGTGAAGAGCTGGAAGGTGTCACATCCGATCCTCAGGGCTCTGTCGACGGCCCTATCTATGGAGCCCTTGATGGAGATGTGGAAGCCGAACCTCATAGCCCTGCTCAAGCCTCTGTAGGCTCTTCTCCCTCTATCCATCTATCTAATCCTCAGGTATTCCTCGGCCGAGAGGAGGATGTCCTCGGGGAGTTCTCGCAGTTCATCTATCCCACCTCCCCACGGCCTCTAGGAGGCTCTCCTCCATCGTCATCGATGAGGGAGATCGGAGGATATTAACGATTTCGGAGGGGTCGCCGATTGGGGGAAACCCCTTAAGGGGTTTGGCTTACGATCTCTGGGTTGCCCTCCATCGTTGAAGCCCTCAGGCTGGCCGTCTCCCTGGGGATGCTCCTCCTCGCCTCAGTGTTGGATGTGAGGACGAGGGAGGTCCCCGACGAGGTCTGGCTGGTGGGCGGCGCCCTGGGCCTCGTCCTCAACCTCCACGACGTCCTCCGAGGCCTCTATCGCCCCCTGCCCCTCCTCGCCTCCGTCGCCGTCTCAACCCTCTTGGCCTACGTCATCGCCTACCTCGGCCTCTTCGGGGGGGCGGACTTCAAGGCCTTCGCCGCCCTCTCACTGCTCCTACCCCACCCCCCCAGCTTCAACCCCCTCCTAGGCGTCACCTCACCTCTATATCCCCTGACGGTCTTCTCCAACTCCGTCCTCATGGGGGCCTCCCTCTCCCTCCCCATCCTCCTCCGAAACCTCCTGGGAGCTCTGAGGGGCGTCGACCTCTTCGAGGGCCTCAGCGACCCCTGGTGGAGGAAGCTCCTCGTCCTCCTCACGGGCTTGAGGAAGCCCCTAGGCTCCGTCCGTGGCCCCCCCTTCGACTACCCCCTGGAGGTCCTGGAGGGGGGCTCCAGGAGGCTTGTGTTGATGCCCAGCCTGGAGAGCGACGAGGAGGCTTGGAGGGTCCTCCGGGAGCTGCGGGAGGCCGGCCTCTCCGAGGTCTGGGTCTCCTCCACGCTCCCCTTCCTCCTCTTCATAGCCCTAGGCCTAGCCGTCTCCCTCCTCCTGGGCGACATCCCCCTCTGGTGGGTCTTCAGGCTGTTGAGGGGTTAGAAAAAGGTTAGAGGGCTCTCAACGCCTCGTCGAGGATGGCCATCCCCCTGTCCAGCAGCTCCTCCTCTATCGTCAGCGGCGGATGCAGCCTCACACAGTTGCCGTAGAGTCCCGCCTTGAGGAGGAGCAGCCCCCTCGAGAGGGCCTCCTTCACCACCTTCGAGGCCGCCTCGGAGTAGGGCTCCCTCGTCCCCCGATCCCCGACCAGCTCTATGGCCAGCATGGGTCCCAGCCCCCTGACGTCTCCCACCACCTCGTGGCGCTCCCTCAGCTCCTCCAGGCGTCGCCTGAGCTTCACGCCCAGCTCGGCGGCCCTCTCCGGTATCCGCTCCCGCTCCATGATCTCGATGACCTTCAGGGCTGCGGAGCAGGCGATGGGATTGCCGCCGTAGGTGCCGCCGAGGGAGCCGGGGTAGACCCCACCCATGAGCTCCTCGCTGCCGACGACGGCGCTGAGGGGCAGCCCCGACGCCAGGGCCTTAGCCATCGTCATCAGGTCCGGCTCGACGCCGTAGTGCTCGATGGCCCACATCCTCCCGGTTCTGCCGAAGCCGGTTTGGATCTCATCGATGATGAGCCTAAACCCATGTTCCTCGCAGAGCCTCTTGAGCTCCTTGAAGTAGTCCGGCGGCGGGGCAACGAAGCCGCCCTCCCCCTGAACCGGCTCGGCGATGACGGCCCCCACCTCGTGGGGCCTGACCCTGGTCTTCAGCATCTCCTTCTCTATGTAGTCGATGCAGGCCAATCCGCAGTCTGGGTATTCGAGGTGGAGGGGGCATCGATAGCAGTAGGCGTAGGGGGCCATGTAGACGCCTGGGACGAAGGGGGCGAAGCCCACCTTGTAGGGGTCCCACTTACCGGTGAGCGTCATCGCCATGTAGGTGCGGCCGTGGAAGCTGTTCTCGAAGCTGATGACGCCCGGCCGCCCGGTTCGCTGTCGGACGATCTTGACGGCGTTCTCCACCGCCTCGGCTCCACTGTTCAGCAGCAGCGTCCTCTTCTCGAAGTCCCCCGGCGTTATCTCCGTCAGCCTCCTCGCCAGCTCTATGTAGGGCTCGTAGTTGGCGACGTGGATGCAGCTGTGTATCAGCCTCCTGGCCTGCTGACAGATGGCGTCGACGATCTCCCCCCGGCAGTGGCCGAGGCTCATCACCCCTATCCCCGAGGTGAAGTCGATGTAGGTGTTCCCATCTAGGTCTCGGATGACGGCCCCCTCAGCCCTCTCTATGGCGATGGGGAGGACGAGGTAGACGCCCGGCGGCACGTAGCGGTCCCGCCCCTCCAAGAGGGCTCGGGACTTGGGCCCCGGCGGGGGTGTGATGATCCTAGGTGCCTCCATCTCCCCTCCTCTCATCTCTCTCCGACTATGTAGATAACCTTATGTCTGGGAGAGGGGGTTATTGGATCCTCATCCTCCTCTTCACGGCGACGGCGACCGGTATGCCGACGACGCCTCCAGCCAGCATCTGAATCAGGTTGCCGGGGGCCTCGACGAGGGCTGGGCCGACGCCGTAGAGGAGGGCCTCGACGGTGAGGTAGCCCAACACCATCTCGCCGCAGCCGACGGCCCACGCCAACAGGAGCATGTAGTTCTTGGAGCCGCCCCTCCTCACTATGAGGCCGGCTAAGACGCCCTCGATCCCCTTTATTAGGAGGGTGAAGGGGGCCCAGTGGGCCCATCCGCCGAGGATGTCGGCCAGGGCTGAGCCGACGCCGCCGGCGAAGCCGCCGACCAGGGGGCCGAAGGCCAGGGCTGAGACCATGATCATGGCGTCTCCGACGTTGATGTAGCCCCTCGTCGGGGGTATGGGCACCTGTATCAGGAGCGTCGTCACGCAGACCAGGGCCGCCATGACGCCGCAGAGGGCTATCTCGACGATGCGCCTCATGGGCCTCCGGTATTATAGTTTTGTCTAATATATAACTTTGATCTATTACTTCTCCGCCAGCCAGCTCTCCCCCAGCAGCCCCGGGACCCTCCTCAGGGCGGCCTCGGCGATGACGTAGGCCGGGAGCACCGCCAGGAGGGTGTGGAGGAGGTTGTAGATGGCGGTGAGGATGATGATCCAGAGGAGGGCCCCCAGCCTGGTCCCGACGGGGAGGCCGAGGGAGGCTAGGAGGGGGGTGGCGAACTCCAGGTAGTGGGGGGCGACGAGGGTGAGGATGACGAAGTTGAGCAGCGACATGACCAGGACCCTCGCCACGGCGCCCAGGAGGAGGCCCACGATGATCATCGCCGTCCTCCCCCTCCCAAGCCTCCGGCAGAGGAAGGCCCCGAGGGCGAAGCCCACCATCATCGATGCGACGGCGGCGAACTTCATCGCCGGGCCGAGGACGTCGCCGGCCCTCAGGGTGAGGACGAGCCAGTAGATGACCGTCGAGAGCAGCCCCGGCGGGGGGCCTAAGAGGAAGAGGGCGACGGTGACGGGGACCTCCGAGAGGTCGAACTTGAGGTAGGGCAGCAGCGGATAGGGAACCGTCAGCTTGGCGAGGGTGAGGGCGACGGCCATGGCGCTGAAGACCGTCGTCGCCGCTATCTCCGCCGTCCTCCTCATCCCCCCTCCTCCCACATATACTCTTAAAAATGTAGCTACAAAGATTTGAGTAATTAATCCCTCGGCTGCTCCCTCACGAAGAGGAGGACTATGGGGAGGGTCATGGCCTCGATGAGGGAGCCGAGGGCCAGGAGCAGGTTGGGGTTGAGGTCATAGAGGTAGCCGCCGAGGTAGGGCGCCGGGAGGGCCACAAGCCCCGTCATCGTCGCCATCGCCCCCATCACCTTCCCCCGATCCCTGGGGGGAACCAGATCCGCGATGAGGGCCTGCCAGGCGGGGCCTCCCATGAAGCCTCCGCCCCGAAGCCTCCCCCCTCCCAGGCCCCCGGCTACGCCTATGAAGGCGTAGGCGGCGAGGAGATGCCTGAAGTCCCTCAGCAGTAGGAGGCTGAGGGAGTCTATGGGGCCGAGGCCCCTGGCGACGAGGATGCAGGGGACCCTGCCGAAGCGGTCCGCTATGACGCCGCTGAGGAGGTAGAGGGGCGTCGACAGCCCCGTCGCCACCGTCTGCAGCAGCCCATACTGGGTGGTGGAGAGGCCGACGACGTAGTAGGCGTAGACCGAGAGGAAGGACCAGGTCATCCTCATGGCGAAGCCCGAGATGACGGAGACCATCAGCATCGCCAGGAGGGTTCCCCTCAGCCTCCTGAGGGCCTCCAGGGGTGCGCCGAATCCCCCTTCGCTCCGTCTCTCGCCCTCGCTCAGGGTCTCGGTGAGGAGCAGCGCCCTAAGGAGGGCGGCGGTGAAGACGGCCACGGCGAAGAGGAGGAGGCCCAGGCGGACGCCGGGCCCTATGCCCATGAGGTCGAGGTAGTAGCCGCTGACGACGGGCATGAAGACCCTGGGGATGGAGGTCATCATCCTATAGGCGCCGAAGGCGGCGCCCAGCCGATCCTCGGGGAGGGACTCGGCGATGAGGGCGTTGAAGGCGGGGGAGTAGAGAGAGGCGACGGCGTTGAGGATGATCCCCGGCGCCACCTGGAGCCAGCTGCGGGCTGAGAGGAGGATGAGGGCCGCCACCACCCTGAGGGAGGGGCCGAAGACGATGACCCGCTTCATCCCCACCCTGTCAGCCAATATGCCTCCGGGGAGCTGGAAGAGGATTCGGCTGGTGCTCTGGATCGTCGCTAGGAGGCCGACGACGAGGATCGGCGTATGGAGCTCCTCTATGAGGTAGAGGGTCCACCAGAGCTCCCAGAGGCTGTTGAAGATGTGGTAGAGCATGTTGGTCGTCGATATGGTGAGGATGTTCCTGTTGGAGAAGACCTCCCTAAGGATGGAGGACATGAGGGTTCACTGGAAAAAGGCTTAGGGGACGAGGAGGGCTAGGACCGCCTTCTCCGTATGCATCCGGTTCTCCCCCTGATCGAAGACGACGCTCTGAGGTCCCTCTATGATGTCGTCGGTCATCTCCTCCCCTCGATAAGCCGGGAGGCAGTGCATGAAGATGGCGTCGGGCTTCGCCAGCTTCATCGTCTCGGCGTTGATCTGATACGGTGCGAAGTCTCGCTTACGCTTCTCTATGTCGGGCTGACCCATGCTGTGGAAGGTGTTCGCATAGACGACATCCGCCTCCCTCAGGGCCTCCTCCAGGTCATGGGTGACGACCACCTGGGCGCCGCTCTCCGGGGCGTGCTCCTCGGCGAAGTCCAGGATCACCTTCGCCGGCTGATACCCCTCCGGGATGGCGACGTAGACATCCATCCCCAGGAGGCTTCCGGAGACCATCAGCGTCTGGCAGACGTTCCAGGGGTCTCCCACATAGGCCAACTTCAGCCCCTTGATCCTCCCCTTATGCTCCCTGATGGTCAGCATGTCGGCCAATCCCTGGCAGGGATGCGTCAGATCCGTGAGGGCGTTGATGACGGGGTGCACCATGTACTCGGCGTACTCCTCCACGATCTCCTGGCCGTAGGTCCTGATGACGAGGGCGTCGCAGTATCGGTCGATGATGCGGGCCGTATCCTTTATGGGCTCCCCCCTGGCGAGCTGCATCTGAGCTGGGACGGCGTAGAAGCTCTGCGCCCCCAGGTGGGCGATGGCCGCCTGGAAGCTGAAGCGGGTTCTGGTGCTGTGCTTCTCGAAGATCATCGCTACGGTTCGGCCTCTGAGGTATTCGTGGGGTTCACGGCGCATCCACATCCTCTTGAACTCCGCCGAGACCTCCAGGATGTACTCGATCTCCAGGGGGGTGTAGTCCATCAGCGTCAGGAAGTCCCTCCCCCTAAACCGATCTCGCATACCCATCCTATCCGCCTCCCAGCAGGGGAGACCCAGCCAGCTTCTCGTAGGCCCTTATCACCGCCTGCGTCCCCTTCTCCCCCAGGCCCTCGGCCTCTAGGCTTCTATATAGCTGATAGGCCAAGGCGGTCCCTGGGAGGGGCATCTTGATCTCCCGGGCTGCCTCCATGATGATCCTCAGGTCCTTCAGGAGGTGCTCCACCTTGAAGCCCGGCTCCAGGTCGCCCCTCAGCAGCCTACCCCCGTTGTTCGTCAGCTGCCAGCTTCCAGCTGCCCCGCCTGAGACGGCCTTCAGCGTCGTCTCCAGGTCTAGGCCGGCCTTCGATGCGAACATGAGGGCCTCGGCGACGGCGAGCATCGTCACCGAGACCAGTATCTGGTTTACGAGCTTCACCATCTGCCCCATGCCGTGGCCTCCGCAGTAGGTGATGGTCCTCCCCATCGCCTCGAAGATGGGTAGGCACTCCTGGAAGGTCTCCTGGTCGCCGCCGACCATGATGCTGAGGGTTCCCTTCTCAGCCCCTATGATGCCGCCGCTGACGGGGGCGTCCAGCATCCTCACCCCCTTCTCGGCGAGCCTCTCGGCGATTCGCCGTGTGATGATGGGGGAGATGGTGCTCATATCGATGACGATGAGCCCCGGCCTAGCTCCATGGATGACGCCCTCCGGGCCGAGGAGGACCTCCTCCACGTCGGGGGAGTCGGTGACGATGTCGATGACGACGTCGCTCCGCTCCGCCACCTCCCTGGGGGAGTCAGCCCCCTCCGCCCCCGCCTCCATCAGCGGCCTCATCTTCTCCCTCGTCCTATTCCAGACGGTGAGGGGGAAGCCGGCTTTGAGGAGGTTCATGGACATCCTGCTGCCCATGAGTCCCAGCCCTATGAAGCCGATACGCCTCTTCTCCAATCTTTCACCCCTAAACCCTCCGCCCTCAGGTCTCTAAACTCTTTCCCTAGAAGCGGATGCTCCTCTTGAGGAAGTAGAGGTAGTAGCAGCCTGAGACGGAGAGGAGGACCAGGCCGATGCCGAGGAGGAAGTAGGTGGCGGCCCTACGGCGGTCGTAGGAGACCCTGCTGGCCTGATGGCTGAGGTAGAGGCCGAGGAAGGAGAGGAAGTAGAAGACCATGGCGAGGAGGCTCTCATTCAGGGTCTGCTCACTCATCATGGGGTAGATGGCCATCCACCCCTTGGGGCCGGGGATTATCGCCGGGGGCTTGTCGACGACGTCGTAGATGCCGCCTCCCATGATGAAGGCTGCGAAGAGGGCGATGGCGATGCCCACCACCAGCGTCGGCACCCTGGGCCCCCTCTTAAACCTCGGAAGTCTCCTAAGCCTCCTCATCCCCTAAGGATGTGTAGTAGGATGAGATAAGCTTTAATCTCCCGCCGATATATCCCTCGGGGACTCCGGATTGCCTCAGGAGATCATCTGCTCCAACTGCGGCTACGTCCTCTACAAGGGTGACGTCCTCAAGCCCCCGCAGGACATCGTGAGGAAGTATGATGGGAGATGCCCCCGCTGCGGGAAGGAGCTGTCCTTCTCACCTGAGAGGGTGAAGATCACCCCCTATAGGGGGTGACGTGAGAACTTTTAACCCTCCACCAGATCGTTTATGGGTGGTGAATGTCATGAGCCTGAAGAGGACTCAGCTCTATCAGTATCACCGGGAGCATGGGAGGCTTGTGGAGTTCGCAGGCTTCGAGATGCCCGTCTGGTTTGAGGGCATCATCCCCGAGCACAACGCCGTCAGAGACGCCGTCGGCGTCTTCGACACCAGCCACATGGGCCGAATGGGAGCCGAGGGCTCCGACGCCGAGAAGTTCCTCAACTACGTGGTCACCAACGACGTCTCAGCCCTAGAGCCCGGCAGGGGCCTCTACACGGTGATGTGCAACGAGCGAGGGGGCGTCGTCGACGATCTCATCGTCTACAAGCTGACGCCTGAACGCTTCTTCGTCGTCTACAACGCCTCCAACAGGGAGAAGGACTTCAAATGGTTTCAGAGGCACTCGGAGGGCTTCGACGTGGAGCTCCGAGATGTCTCGGATGAGGTGGCGATGATCGCCGTCCAGGGGCCCAGGGCCCTGAGGACGCTGGAGAGGATCAGCTCCCGCCCCCTCGGCGACGTTGAACGCTTCCAGATCGTCGACCTGAGGCTCAGCGGCTTCGACGCCATGGCGGCCAGGACGGGCTACACCGGCGAGGACGGCTTCGAGGTCTTCATCCTCGACGCCACCCCCGAGGAGCCTGAGAGGGCTTTGAGGGTTTGGAGTTCCCTCCTCGAAGCCGGGGAGGAGTTCGGCATAAAGCCCTGCGGCCTGGGGGCCAGAGACAGCCTCCGGTTGGAGGCGGGCCTCTGCCTCTACGGCAACGACATCGATGAGGAGATCAACCCGCTGGAGGCGAGGCTCCGATGGGTTGTGAAGTTCAAGAAGCCCAGCGACTTCATCGGCCGAGAGGCCCTGCTGAGGATCAGGGAGGAGGGGGTGAGGCGCTTCAGGGTGGGCATCATGATGGAGGAGAGGGGCATCCCGAGGGAGGGCTATGAGATATGGGATGGCGACCAGAAGATCGGCGTCGTCACCAGCGGGGGCTACAGCCCGACGCTGGGCGTCGGCATAGCGATGGGCTACGTCCCACGGGAGTATCGGAAGCGGGGGACTCCGGTGAGGGTCAAGATCAGGGGGCGGTTGGCGAGGGGAAAGATTGTTAAGTTCCACCCCTTCTATGATGAAACCAAATATGGGTGGAGGAGGGTTGAGGCTTGAGCGA
>LUCA01000011.1 GCA_001593875.1 Candidatus Bathyarchaeota archaeon B23 | reverse complement strand
CGATAGGGGGATGCTGGAGAGAACCCTGGAGTTCGCCCCGGGGGAGTGGCTGGTCTCCAGCCACATAGCGACGGGGATGGAGAACGTCCCCATCTTCATAAAGGCCGATAACTCCGAGGAGGAGATCGATCTCCTCCTCAGCCGGCTCTAGAGGAGGTATAGCTCCCTCGCCGTCCTCGTCAGCGGTGTGGCCTCCTCCCCTGAGAGGTGGTAGAGGTCCTCCACCTCGACGCCGAGGGCTCCCAGCCTCAGATATCTCACATCGAGGGCGACGACCATCCCCTCCAGGAGGTCCTCCTCGCCGCCTCTCCTCAGCGTCGGCGGCTCATAGGGCTCTAGGCCGACGCCGCAGCCGACGTGGAGCCTGCCGGCCCTTAGGCCGCTCCCCTTGAGCTCCTCCTCGACCCTCTCATAGACCTCTGAGACCGAGTTGCCCGGCTCCAGGGCGTCGAGGGCGGCCTCCTGGGCTGAGAGCACCGCCTCCCAGAGCGTCCTCACCGCCTTCTTGGGCCTGCCGAGGACCGCCGTCCGGGAGACCCTGGCGTGGTAGTGGGCGAGGGAGCAGCCCACCCTCAGCCTCACGACGTCTCCCCTCACGGCCTCCAGGGTTGAGGGGAGGGGGTTTGGATAGCTGCTCCTCTCCCCGAAGCCGAAGAGGGCGAGGGCCTCCTCCCCCCCGTCGGAGGCTATGGAATACCTGAACATCCCGGAGACCTCCATCTCCGATACCCCTGGGCTGAGGATCTCCAGGGAGTCCTCCATCGCCTTCTCCACCACCTCCGTCGCCCTCCTCAGCCTCTCCACCTCCAACGGCGTCTTCACCATCCTTATCTCCCTCAACAACCCCCACCCCTCCACCACCTCCAACCCCCCAAGCCGTTCCCTCACCGCCTCCAGGGCCTTAGGCCTAAGGCCTGAACCGTCGAGGGCGACCCTCCCCGAGAGCTCCAGATCCCTGAGGGCGGCTGAGAGGGCTGAGGGGGCGTCGACGTAGATCTTCGAGTTCTGGAGGAGGCTTAGGGTCTCCCCCGTTCTCTCCGCCTCCCAGGTGGGGGAGGGCTCGAAGCCCGGTGAGCCGTGGAGGTAGAGCCCCTCGAACCTCGCCTCGCTCTCGGCGATGAGGTCCACCTCCCCCGCCGGTGCTATGAGGAGGGGCTCCCCCCCGAGGGGGAGGAGGGCGTAGGCCTCCAGGAGGCCCCGCTCCAGGCCGAGGCTCCAGTAGTCGGTGATGTAGTAGACGTTTCGGGGGGAGGTGGCGATGAGGGCTTCAACCCCCCTCTCGGCCATGAGGGCTCGTGCTCTCTCCTCGTTGAGGGGCATCGAAACTCTATATCTCGGAGTTGGTTAAGAAGATAGGGAGTAGAAACCCTTAAATAGATGTATTGAGACGCCTCAATACGCTGCTGCTTTTGTTATCACCCTATTTCCCATCGGTGGTTGGTTTTGATAGAGCCGGGTGAACTCCTAATTCTCATCTCCTCCACCCTCTTCCTCAGCTATCTCAGCGGCCTCATCTACGATAAGACGAAGATACCCGACGTGGTCTGGCTGCTGGGCTTCGGCCTCTTCCTTGGCCCGGCTCTCCATCTCCTGAAGGTCGCCATCTTCCAATCCCTCTCGCCGCTGATGTGTATCGTCGCCCTCATCGTCATCCTCTTCGACGCAGGCATCAACGTCGACGTGAGGGAGGTGATGGAGACGATGGATAAGGCTGTGACGCTCTGCTTCACCACCTTCACCATAACCCTCGTCACCGTAGGCGTCCTCCTCCACCTCTTCATGCCCGACAGCTTCACCACCCTCCAGGCGATGCTCTTCGCCTCCATGGTAGGCGGCACCAGCACGGTCTCGGTGCTCAGCATCCTCGCCAACCTGGAGCGGCTGGTGGATATGGATGGGGCCAAGGTGATATTGATGATGGAGTCCGTCATCTCGGACCCCCTCTGCATCATCACCTCCATGACCCTCATCAAGATGATAATGATGCGAGGCGTCTCACCCCTCGATGCGGCCTTCAGGATCATCATCACCTTCTCCGCCTCCACCATCATAGGCTTCGTCGCAGGCGTCCTCTGGGCGAAGGTCCTCCACCTCCTCAGGGGGCGGCCCCTCAACTACATCATGACCATGGCGGCCCTCTTCCCCCTCTACCTCGTCACCGAGTCCTTCATCGGCCCCGGAGGCGGCCCCGTCTCGGCCCTCACCTTCGGCCTCGCCATCACCAACTTCAACTACATCTTCAGGAGCCTAGGCCTCGAGGAGCGGGTCTGGATCGACAAGTATCACCTCAGGGAGTTCCACGAGGAGATCACCTTCTTCATCAAATCCTTCTTCTTCGTCTTCATCGGCCTCATCTCCCAGCCGACGGGGAGGTACATCACCATCGGCCTCCTCATCGTCCTCCTCCTCGCCCTCATACGCCTCATGGCCGTGAAGACCATCTCCAAGCCCCTCCACTTCACCAAGACCGAGACCATACTATCGGCCCTCATCTTCGCCAACGGCCTCCCAGCCCTCGTCATGTCCCAGCTCCCCCACCTCTACGACCCCACCGGCCTCTTCTTCCAGCACCCCGACGCCTACACCAACCTCTGCCTCCCCATCGTCCTCGGCACCATCCTCTTCGGAGCCCTCCTCGGCCCCCTGACGGCGAGGGAGATGCTGAAGAGATCGGAGTAAGCCCTCAAGCTCCAAAGCTTATTATCGAAAGAGGGCTGATACTTCGATCGCGATGTCCGAGAGGGATAGGTTGAGGAGGCTGATCCTGGAGGAGGTCGATGAGATTCTGCCCAGGCTCATCGAGCTGAGCGACTGGATGGGCAGGCATCCAGAGCTGGGGAGCGAGGAGCATGAGGCCTCCAAGAGGCTGTCGGAGGAGCTGGAGAGGCGGGGCTTCGAGGTGGAGAGGGGGATCCTGGGGATGCCCACGGCCTTCAGGGCCTACTACAGCGGCGTAGGCCCCTCGCCCAAGATCGCCTTCCTGGCGGAGTATGACGCCCTACCTGAGATAGGGCATGGATGTGGGCACAACATCATAGGGACGGCGGGGATAGGGGCCGGCATCGCCTTGAGGCGGGTGCTCGACGAGGTCCCCGGCACCGCCCTGGTCTTCGGGACTCCGGCTGAGGAGGGGCGTGGCCCCAGCGCCGGAGCCAAGAGGAGGATGTCTGAGGCCGGCGTCTTCGACGACGTCGACGTGGCGATGATGATACACCCCACCAGCGGGATAACGAGGGTGAATGAGGGGTTCCTAGCCGTCACCGGCATCGCCGTGGAGTTCAGGGGTCGAATGGCCCACGCGGCGGCCTTCCCCCACCTAGGCGTCAACGCCCTCAACGCCGCCGTCTTGATGTATATGGCGGTCCACGCCAACAGGCAGCAGCTTAAGAGGGGGGCCAACGCCGTGATCCACGGCATCATAAAGGAGGGGGGCGTCGCATCGAACATCATCCCCGACAGGGCCACCCTCCAATTCGGGGTGAGGAGCAGCGACGACGACTACATACCGGAGCTCGTGGAGATGGTGGAGAACTGCGCCAGGGGGGCAGCCCTCGCCACGGGGTGCGAGGTCCACGTCGAGGTGAGGCCCGGCCTCAAATCCAACGTGAGGAACCAACCCCTGGAGGGCCTCCTCTACAGGGTCTTCAGGGAGCTGGGGGAGGAGGTGGAGCCCCCGGAGGCGACGTCCAAGAGGATTCCCCTGGCGAGCACCGACTTCTCCGATGTGACGCACGTCGTCCCAGGGGTGCATCCCATGGTCTCCATCGCCCCTGAGGGGGTGGCGCTGCACACGAGGGAGTTCGCCGAGGCGACGATGACGGAGAGGGGGCATAAGGCCATCGGGATCGGGGCCAAGGCCATGGCCCTCGCGGCCCTGGAGCTGCTCCTCGACCCCAGGCTGCTGGAGGAGGTGAAGGAGGCCCACAGGAGGGTCGTGGAGTCCCACTGATCACCGTCGAGAGACCGCCTCCGCCTCCCCATCCCTTCAACCCAATCTTAATAGGAGTGCTCTCGAACCCTTCTAAAGAGGGATGAGTGTAAACGCCGAGGTGGCGGAGATTCTCTACGAGATCAGCGAGCTCTACTCGATTAAGGGGGAGCGGTATAGGAGCAGGGCCTACATGATGGCCGCCCAGCGGATCGGATCGCTGACGGAGGATATCAGGAAGATACGGCGGCGGGGGGAGCTCCAATCCATCCCTGGGGTGGGGAAGAGCATAGCCTCCGTCATCGAGGAGTATCTCGAAGCCGGTCAGAGCAGCAAGCTGGAGGAGTTGAGGGAGGGGCTTCCGAGGGGTGTGATGGAGCTCATCGAGTTGGAGGGCGTGGGGCCTAAGAAGGCGATGAGGCTCTACGAGGAGCTGGGTATCAACTCCATCGAGGAGCTGGAGGAGGCGGCGAAGGCGGGGAGGATCAGGGGTCTGAAGGGCTTCGGCCCCAAGACGGAGGAGAACATCCTCCTGAGCATAGAGGAGTATAGGCGTCGACAGGAGCGCTTCCTCCTTGGGGCGATCCTCCCCGTCGTCGACGAGATCGTCGCCTACATGAAGGGGTGTGACGCCGTCCTCAGGATAGAGCCCGCCGGATCGGCTAGGAGGCGTAAGGAGACCGTCGGAGACCTGGATATACTGGTCCTCTCGACGAGGCCCCAGGAGGTGGTGGAGCGCTTCGTCTCCATGCCCAGGGTCTCCAGGGTGATCTCCCGGGGGACGACCCGGAGCACCGTCATCGTCGGCGCCAACCTCCAGGTGGACCTGAGGGTCATCCCCCCCGAGTCCTACGGGTCGGCGCTCCAATACTTCACGGGGTCGAAGGCCCACAACATAAAGCTGAGGACCATCGCCGTGAAGAGGGGGTATAAGCTCAATGAATACGGCCTCTTCCAGCGGGAGACCGGGGAACGCATAGCGGGGAAGAGGGAGGAGGAGGTCTACAAGGCCCTCGGCCTGGAGTGGATCGAGCCCGAGCTGAGGGAGGACCGGGGGGAGGTGGAGGCGGCGATGGAGGGGAGGCTGCCGAGGCTCGTGGATGAGGGGGAGGTGAGGGGAGACCTCCACATCCACACGAAGTGGAGCGACGGAACCGGAACCATAGAGGAGATGGCGAGGAAGGCGATGGCCCTCAACCTAGAATACATCGCCGTCTGCGACCACTCGAAGTCGATGGGCATCGCCCGAGGCCTAGACGAGGAGCGATTGAGGAGGCAGATGGCCGAGATCGACGGCCTCAACGAGCAGCTCGACGATTTCAGGGTGCTAAAGGGCATAGAGGTGGATATAAAGGCTGACGGCACCCTAGACCTGCCCGACTCGGTGCTCAGGGACCTGGACTTCGTCGTCGCCAGCGTCCACTCGGGCTTCAAGGCCGATGAGAGGCAGATGACGGAGCGCATCCTCAGGGCGATCCACAACGACTACGTCTCAGCCCTAGGGCATCCCACGGGGAGGATCATACTCCGACGACGACCCTACGCCCTAAACCTCGACAGGGTCTTCGAGGCGGCGGCCGAGCAGGGGGTCCTGATGGAGATCAACGCCTTCCCGAACCGCCTGGACCTCAACGACGTCAACTCGAAGGCGGCGAGGGAGCACGGCGTCGTGATGTCGATAGGGACGGACGCCCACTCGCCGAATCACCTGGAGTTCCTCCCCCTCGGCGTCGCCGTCGCCAGGAGGGGGTGGCTGGAGCCCCAAGATGTCATCAACACCCTCCCCGTCGACGAGCTCCTGAGGAAGCTGGGGAGATGAAGGGCTGAGAATTGAAGCCGGAGAGGCTGAGGACGAGGATCATCAAACCCTTCGACCCCTGGGGAAGCCCCCTCTGCACCTGTCCGCCGAAGCTCTCCCTCGACCCCTACACCGGCTGCCAGCACGGCTGCCTCTACTGCTACGCCTCCTCCTACATCAGGGACTTCCATCGCTGTAGGCCGAAGCGGGGCCTCGTAGAGCTGGTGAGGAGGGATCTGAGGAGAATACCCGACGACGCCCTCATCTCCGTCTCCAACAGCTCCGACCCCTATCCGCCGATGGAGGGGAGGCTGAGGCTGACGAGGAGATGCCTAGAGGAGTTCGCCGAGAGGGATCTGAGAATCCTCATAGTGACGAAGGGCGACGTCATCCTGAGAGACCTAGACCTACTCCAAGAGCTGAGGGCGGCGGTGACGGTGACGATAACAACCCTAGACGACCAGATCGCCGGGAGACTTGAACCCGAGGCTCCGAAGCCCTCGAGAAGGCTTGAGGTCGTGGAGGAGCTCACAGCCCAGGGAGTCCCCGTCGGCCTGAGGCTTGACCCCATAATACCGGGGATAAACGACGCCTCCATAGAGGAGCTGATAAAGGAGGCTAAGGTGGCGGGCGTCGTCCACGTCGTCTCCAGCACCTTCAAACCTCGATGGGACAGCTGGCTGAGGATCAGCGAGGCCTACCCGGAGGAGAGCGAGGAGCTGAGACGCCTCTACTTCGAGGAGGGGAGACGAATAGGGAGGAGCTGGTATCTGCCTAGGGAGATGAGGCTCAGGCTGATGAGGAGGGTTAGAGAGACCTGTGAGGGGCTGGGCCTAACCTTCGCAACCTGTAGGGAGGGGATGCCGGAGCTCCATACGGCTCCGAGCTGCGATGGAAGCCACCTCATACCCATGCGAAAAGGAAGCCTCAAATAGGCGGCTGGAGGCCCGGCTTATCCCTCCTCCTCAAGGGTTCTCGGCGCCCATCGTCGAGGGTTGGAATGCCCAGTCGGAGGGTGAGTCGGTGTCGTGGCCGTTGGGGTGTCTAGACCAGGCTCGGTCATCGTTATGTGTATCATTTAAGATGGGGGTCTCATCGACGATGACGCCCGAGTCATCTCTCAGGATGACGGATTCGTCTTCGTTGTCCAGCCACTGCTTTGAGTAGGTGTAGACCTTGAACTCCCCTGGATCGATGATAGTGCCCTCAGGTATGGTGAGGGTGACGGTGTCTCCATGGGTGGTGGAGAGGGTCCATCCACCGATGTCCACGGGCTGACTTGAGGGGTTGTAGAGCTCTACCCACTCGTTTCCAGCGTCAGCTCCAGCTGGGTTCTGTTCCACCTCGTTTATCACGACGTGAACCGTGACCTCCTCCACTCCCTCCTCCTCCCCCGGGGCCTCTTCCCCCTCCTTCGTCGGCTTCACAGTGCCACTCCAGATCCTATCGAACTCCTCCAGATACTCCTCCGCAACCCTAGAACTCCTTAGGACGATGACGTTCTCATCGTTGCTGTCCTCCGCTGACACGCTCCAGTTGTAGCTGCCTGTCACGACGACGTATCCGTCGATGATCATCACCTTGTGATGCATCAATCCAGCTCGATTATCCCCTCGAATATCGACTCCTGCGTCGAGGATCCTCTCATAGTCGCTCCCAGAGGAGTAGAGCCAGTCGTCGTCGATGATGACCTTCACCTCAACGCCACGCTCATAGGCGTCGATCAAGGCGTCGGCCAGTTCATCCTGGGTTATGAGCATCACCATCACGTAGACCGTCTTGTTAGCCCTATCAATCCAATATTGGAGAAGGCCGCTGGTGTCCTCGTTCTAGAGAAGCTGACGGCGATGAGAGTGATATTGCCCCTCTCCCTCCAGGCTGCCAGCTCCTGCTCCAGCTCCGAGAGCTGGCTCTGGAGGCTCTCGACCTCAGCCTCCTTCTCCTGAAGCTCGGCTTCAAGCCCCTCCTTCAAATCTCGGAGGGATGTCAGCTCCTTCTCCAGCATCTCAACCTGGGTGTAGTAGCGGGCTGCCTCCTCCTCGAGCTCCTCGATCCTGGCCTCAAGGCGGGATAGCTCTGGAGAGGGAGTGATAGCGAAGGCGATGAGGCTTCCGATGACGCCGATGAGGACGCCGATGAGAAGGTGTCTAATCTCCATCGCAATCCCCTTCCCCCCTCCCTCCGTATAAAAGATTAATTCACCTGGAGGAGGGGGACGTGGTAACTACTCCTATAAATCGATGTGAACCACCGGAGCTCAGGGCCCCATGGAACGACGACCCCTTTGAACCGTGAATAGCTCCTCGTCTGGGGCTTCGATGAGATATCTCACCACCTCCATCGCCCCCTCACAGCCTCTAGATAGGGTCTCCTCGATGAAACTCAGAGTTTGAGGCCTCACCTTGATCAGCAGGCGTCCTCCAGCCCTCTTCTCAAAGCGAGCCTCGACTCCCTCGCCCTCTTCCACCTCGATGTTGCGCTTACCGAGGGTGCATCCGGTGGAGAGCTGTATGCCGTCCAGGAGGCAGGTCTCCGGCACCCTCAGGGGGAGGCGGACCTGGCATCGGAGGTCGAACCAGCCCTCGGCGTCCAGCAGCCTCAGGGCGGCGAGGCCGACTCTTAGGCCGAGGGTTAGGAAGGGGCCCCTATGGCCGTGGAACTCCTTGGCTTCCCTGAGGAGCTCCTCGGACAGTGTTCTCGGCTTGGGGTGCTCCGGCCTCAAGGGAATCGTATTACGGAAAATAAAGAGGGTAATATTGTTTTCGCTAGCCCCCATACCTCAGGGGGAAAAGCGTGTAGACCTTCACGCCTAGGGTGAGGTTCTCTATCCTGTTCTTCTCATCCGGCTTGTGGGCCTCGCCCACCATCGACAGCCCGTAGCCGAGGCAGGGTATGTGGGCATACCGCTCTATGTTGATGGCGTCGGTTCCTCCAGTGAGGATCTTGAAGATGGGCCTCTTGCCGGTGACGAGCTCTACGGTCTCGGCTAGCTGCCTTGCGAAGCTGGTGTTCGGCGACTCGTAGTAGCCGGCCTGCTCCGGGGCCCTCACCTCCACCTCGACGCCTGGCAGGGACGCCTCTCTGACGAGCATCTCGATGCGCCCCTTCACCGCCTGGGGGTCGCTCCCCGGCGTCAGCCTTATGTCGAAGGTCGCCTCAGCGTAGTCCGGCACCACGTTCCGCTTCACGCCTCCCTGTATGATGTTGCAGCTCACCGTCGGATAGTGGTAGAGCCTCTCGACGGCTTCTCGCTGCTCCTCCGTCAGCTCTATGGTCGCCTCGATAAATCCTATCGACTCCCTTATGGGCTCCTCCAACTCCTCCGGGAGGCTGAGCCTAAACTCGGCGATCCTCTCGACGTGGGGTATGGCCTCCATCAGCCTCTTTATGGCGTTCTCCCCGAGGAAGGGGGTGCTCCCGTGAGCCGTCTTCCCCCGGGCGATGAGCCTCGTGGGGACGCTGCCCTTACAGCCGATGTCGATGGCCGGATGCTCCAGGCCTCCTCCGGTTCCGTCGCCGATGATGCAGACATCCCCCTTGAATCGCCCCGACTCGGCCAGCCACCTGGCGCCGTCGCCTCCGCCGATCTCCTCGTCGGCCGTGAACCAGAACTCGACGGTGTTCCTAGAGCCCAGCTCGTTGAGCAGCCGTGCGGCCACCATGGCGGCGGCGCAGGCCCCCTTCATATCGGAGGCCCCTCGGCCGTAGATGTAGCCCTCCGGGGTGACCTCGCCTCCGAAGGGTGGATGACTCCACTCCTCCCGCTTCCCTATCGGCACCACGTCGAGGTGGCCAACCCAGAGGATCTTGGCCTCTCCCTCCCCCGGTATTCGGGCGACGATGTTCGGCTTCTTGGGGTCTCGGCAGTGGACCTCCGTCTCCACGCCGTGTCGATCCATATAGCCCTCGATGTAGGCGACGCATTCATCGGTCCTCCCCTCCGGGTGGGCCGAGTCGAATCCGATGAGGTCGCCGCAGAGCTTCACCACCTCCTCCCTAGAGGCCTCAGCCTCCGAGAGAACCCTCTCCAGGGACATCTCAAGGGATCTAGGGGCGTCGAGGGTTAAAGGGTTGTGAGTGGGGGAGCCTTTTATACATCGTCTGGATAAGATAGTGGAGACCCATGAGAAGGTTTGGGGACCCTAGGCTCTGGGAGATCAGGACGCCGGTCTACAGGAGGTTCCTCTCGAAGGTGAGGGGGATGGAGGGGGTTCTAAGCCTCCTCGCCGGAGACCCCGACTTCGAGACCCCTAAGCACATCAGGGAGGCGGCCATCCAGGCCATAGAGCAGGGGTGGACCCACTACCCCGCCTGGGACGGCTACCTCGACCTGAGAGCCACCCTGGCGGAGTATCACAGCCGATACGGCACCGACTGGGATCCCCAGTCGGAGGTGAGGCTCTTCTCCGGCAGCACCCCCGCCCTCTTCACCTCCTTCATCTCCCTCCTACGGCGGGGCGACGGCATCATCGTCTTCGAGCCCTACTACATGGGCTACTCCCCCGTCTTCAACTACCTGGACCTCAAGCTGTCCCCCATCACCCTCCAGGAGGAGGAGCGCTTCCACCCGGACATCGAGGAGCTGAAGGAGGCCATAAAGCCGGAGACGAGGATGATCGTCCTCTGCACCCCCAACAACCCGACGGGGACGGTCTACAACGAGGAGGAGCTCAAGGCCATCAGGGACTTGGCCGTAGACCACGATCTCCTAGTGCTGTCGGATGAGATCTACGACCAGTTCGTCTACGAGGGTGAGCATCGCAGCATCGCGGCCCTCCCAGATATGAGGGGGAGGACCGTCGTCATCCTCAGCTTCTCCAAGACCTTCGCCATGACGGGGTGGAGGCTGGGGGCCGTCCTCGCCGATAGGGAGGTGCTGTCCCTCGTCAAGAGGGTGCCCATCGGCGGTAGACCTGCAGCCTTCATCCAGAGGGCCGGCCTGGCAGCCCTCAAGGGGCCGTGGGAGCCCGTTGAGCGCTTCAGGGAGGAGTATCGTAGGCGGAGGGACCATCTGGCCAAGCGGCTCAACGAGATCGAAGGCGTCAGCTGCACCCTGCCTGAGGGGGCCTTCTACCTATTCCCCAACATCGGCGGCGTCTCCAGGGACTCCGTGGCCTTCTGCGAGGGCCTGCTGGAGGAGGAGAAGGTGGCCGTCTACCCCGGCGTCGCCTACGGAGAGACCGGCGAGGGGCACGTCCGCATAGCCCTGGTGAAGCCCCTAGAGGAGCTGGACCGCTGCGCCGAGGCCTTCGAGAGCTACGCCGAGAGGCATGGGGTTAAACCAGATTCTCGTTAGATGGTGTATCTCACCATATCCATCTTCTTTATGTCCTCACACTCCCTCAAGAGGTCTATGAGGCAGCATCGGCCGATCATCTCCGTCAACAGCCTGAAGATGTATCGCATCCCCCTCCTCCTCTCCAGGTAGGTGAGGAGCCTCGGCGTTATCGGCCCCTCGCAGTGAAGCCTATCCCACAACAGGTCCAGCCTCGTCATCCCCCTCTCCCTGAGGACTATGTAGGTGCGGTAGTGGGTGTAGATGTCGACGTACTGCATCGCCCAGAGCTCCGCCAGCTTCTCCCTATTCCTAATGCAGCTCCTCCCCCCGTTCTCGATGACGATGCGCATCCCCCTCTCCAACTCCTCGTCATGCTCCTCCAGGATGTGCCTCTTCGTCTCCCTGTAGAGCCTATCTCCACCCGTGTGATCATCGGCGTGGATCACCTCGTGGATCACCGAGTAGTGGAGCAGCCCCTCGCCCCCCTGTAGGAGGGGGAGACGGCTGTCGAGGATGATCGTCGACGGAGGCTGGAAGAGGCCGTAGTCCATCTGATATCCGCCGCCATCCAGGAGGGGCTCAGCCCTGAAGTCGCCCTCCCTCAGCCTCCTCCTGGTCTCCCCCAAGTTGGGGCAGATGGGGAGATCGAGCCTACCCTGAGCCTCCTCGATCTCATCCATGGAATCGAAAACCAGGCGACGCACATCCTCAGAGGTCAGGAGCTCCCTCTTCATCAGACGACCTACCTAACTTGGGAACGGGTAGATTTAAGG
>LUCA01000074.1:1540-6194 GCA_001593875.1 Candidatus Bathyarchaeota archaeon B23 | reverse complement strand
CTCCCGGCGGTCCCCTGTCAGGGTCATGTAGCCGAGTTCTTCCCCCACCTCTTCCTCCGCCCGGAGGCGATGAGGCATTACGGGCTGGGGAGGTTCCCCGGGAGGACGATATACAGCTACGAGAGGCGTAGGCCCTTCCTAGAGCTGCTGAGGGGGGTGGCGTCGGGCTCTAGGCCCTTGAGGGAGCTGTTGGAGGTGAGGGGGCTGGAGGAGGAGGTGGAGGGGGTGATAAGCCTCATGGAGGCCCTAAGGCTGGACAGGAGGACGCTATACCCCGGGATAAACGTCCCGAACCTGGGCGTGATCTCAAATCTCCCCCCTTGGGCCACCGTGGAGGCGCCGGCCTACGTGGACGCCTCGGGGATACACCCCCTAAGCCTGGGATCGATGCCCACAGCCCTAACGGGGGTGATGGCGCAGCGCCTAGCCCAATATGAGGTGACGATAGACGCAGCCCTAACCGGAGACAGGGAGCTGGCTCTCCAGGCCCTCCTCATCGACGGCTATCTTCGATCCATCGATGCGGCGGAGGAGATGCTCGACGACTTCCTAGATGCGGAGAGGAGATGGCTGCCAGAATACTGGTTTAGCTGAGGGATAACCGCATCAGGGCGTAGCCGTTAAAACATTTCAGTGGGGATGATTCTCCGGGATCGATTTGAGGGTTTTAATCAGCATCGGCGAGAGGAACTTCCCCAGGGATGTGGCCGAGGGCCTTGAGGCCTTGGCTGAGGTGATCTATCTCTCCGCCAGGGAGAAGGGGTATTGGGAGGCCCTGAGGGAGGCGGTGGCTCTGGTCGCCGGCGGGGAGAGGATCGATGAGGAGTTCCTTGATAGGGCGCCCCGGCTGAGGCTCGTCGCCAGGTTCGGCGTCGGCTACGACAACGTCGACGTGGAGGCCTGCACCAGGCGGGGGGTCTACGTCACCCATACGCCAGGCGTCCTCTCGGGGGCCGTCGCCGACCTCACCTGGGGCCTCATCCTCTCCCTCGCCAGGGGCTTACCTGGGGCTGATCGCTTCGTCAGGGAGCGGTGGGCCCAAGGCCTTGAACGCCTCCCCTTCGGCTTCGACCTGGAGGGGAAAACCCTCGGCATCATAGGCCTCGGACGCATAGGTGCGGAGGTAGCCCGTAGGGCCCAGGGCTTCGGCGTCAGGGTCCTCTACCACGACGTGGTGAGGAAGCCCGAGCTGGAGGAGGCCTATGGGGTGGAGTACGCCCCCCTCGAGGAGCTGTTGAGGGCATCGGACATCGTCTCCATCCATGTGCCCCTGCTCCCCTCCACCGAACGCCTCATCGGCGAGAGGGAGCTGAGGATGATGAAGCCGACAGCCCTCCTCATCAACACCTCCAGGGGGCGAGTCATCGACCAGCGGGCCCTCCTCAAAGCCCTAAGGGAGGGCTGGATCAAGGGGGCAGGCCTAGACGTCTACGAGGAGGAGCCCATACCGCTGGATGATCCGCTGCTGAGGCTGGAGAACGTCGTCCTCACACCCCATATAGGGTCGGCGACGAGGGAGACTCGTAGGAGGATGGCGGAGGCCTGCGCCCTCAACGTGAAGGCCGTCCTGGAGGGGAGGAGACCGCCGAATCTGGTCCCGGAGCAGAGGATCGACGACCGATGATGGAGCCTTCAGCGATCTAAAGGGGAGGTGAAAGGGCATCAAAAGATTATTAACTCCATCAGGTAGATGGGGGAGTGGATGAGCCTCTTCGATCTCCTGAGCTTCTTCGCCTTCCAGGTTGTGGTGGGCTGGATAGCCGGCTTCATCGTCGGCTACCTCCTAAGGAGGATAGCCATGGTCGTCGCCCTCATCCTCGGCTTCGGGGCCATCATCATCGCCTACCTAGCCTATAGAGGAGTCGCCTACCGATGGATCATCGAATCCATATACCTCAGAGTTAAGAGGGAACTCCTCCACCTCCTCGAACTCCCCTGGATGAGAGGCGAGCTGGCAGACCTCCTCCTACACCTCCCCCTCATCCTCTGCTTCACCTTAGGCTTCTACACCGGCATCAAGAAGAGCTAGACAACGGGATGAGAACTAGCTTTATGCGAAGAGCTTAAATTATTATAACTGTAAACCTCATCGATTTACTTAAAATAAGCCCTAAAATCCACCAATCTTTAGGCTTTGAGTGGAGCCGGGTGAGGGATTCGAACCCCCGTATAGCTGCTCTGCAGGCAGCCGCCTAGCCACTCAGCCAACCCGGCCCGATCTAGTTGGGTGATGAGATTTTAATCTTGCTCTGCCGGTGAGACCAGCTGGATCTCCATCCGGGAGCCGGATATTGGAGGGGCGATGGCGAGGCAGCCGATTCAACTACTGTAGTTGAAATAGGTGGACCTCTACTTAGGCCCAATCATGCTGTTTGGATGGGGCCGGCCGGATTTGAACCGGCGACCACGTGGGCCCAAGCCACGTATCCTCCCTAGCTGGACCACGGCCCCGCTGTTCTAAGGGTTGTGGGTGGGGGTTCTCTTATTAACCTTGTTGGGCGCCCCACCGCCCCCTAGCCCTCTCTAGGGCCTGGATGACGGGCATGGGGGCTCCGGCCAGCAGCGTCAGGAGGGCTCCGCCGCCGGTGCTTATGTGGTCTATCTTCCCCTCCAGGCCCAGCAGTGAGGCCATGGCGCCCAGGTGGCCTCCGCCGATGAGGGTGAAGCCTCGGCATTCGGCCATGGTCCTCAGGAGCTCCTTGGTTCCTATGTGGAAGCCTCGGCGCTCGAACATCCCTAGGGGGCCCTCGGCGACGACGGTTCCGGCCTCCTTCACCTCCTCCATATATCTCACGATGGTGTTTAGGCCGATGTCGTAGATGTTGGTCTCATCCGTCAACCTGCCGACGCCCACCTCGACCCTCTCGCCGCCGACGTCCAGCGCCAGGTCCACCGGCAGCGATATCCGGTCGCCGTGAGCCTCCAGCAGCCTGGAGGCCTCGTCGACGAGGCGGCGGCCCTCCTCATCCAACTCCTCCAACCGCTTGGGGAGGTAGCCGTTGGCCATGAGGAAGGGGTGTTGAACCAGGCCTCCGAGCAGCACCCTGTCGGCGATCCCCTCCCTGAGAACCCTGTCGATGACGGGCATCCTGTCCTCCACCTTCGCTCCGCCTAGGACGAAGACGCAGGGTCTCTCAGGGTCCTCCAACACCCGTTGGAGGGCCTCCAGCTCCCTCTGCATCAGCCTCCCCGCCACCATCGGCAGCAGCTCCCCGAAGCCTATGAGGCTGGGCTGGCTTCGATGGGCGGTGGCGAAGGCATCGTTGACGACGAGATCGAGGTGGGGGGCGAGGGCCTCCACCAGCCTGGTCCTCGCCGCCTCCTCCGGCGGCACATTGAGATTCTCCTCCTCCACCTTGCGTAGGTTGTCCAGCACCAGCACCTCCCCCGGCCTCAGGGCCTCTATGGCCTGGAGGGCCTTCGGGCCGATGACGTCGTCGACGAACTTCACGGGGCCGTCGTAGTACATCTGGACGACCCTGGCGTGGGCCTGGAGGGAGGTGAAGTCATAGCGGCCGGGCCTGCTCTGATGGGAGCCCAGGACGATCCGTGCAGCCCTAAGCTCCTGGAGGGTGGGGCTGATGGCCTTGATCCTGGAGTCGTCGAGGATCCTCTCCGTCGAGGGGTCTATCGGCGAGTTGATATCAACCCGGAGGAAGAGGGTCTTCCCCTCCACCTCCACCTCATCGAGGGTTAAGAACTCGAAGGGCATTCTCTCTCAGACTCTTGAATAAGGGCCTCGATAATTAAGGTTTGACGGTTACCTACGCCCCTCCAAGAACTCCAGGGTCCTCTTGACGCCTATGAGCTCCTTCAACCTCCTCTCCAAATCCTCTCCCCTATAATTCTCGATGAGCCTCCTAACGCTCTCCCTCACATCGGGGCTGAGGTCCCTTAGGAGCTCCTCTATACGCCTCCTCATCCGCTCATCCTCAGGCCTGGAGACCGCCCCCAAACAGGCACCGAGGATAGAGGGGAGCCGTGGAATAAAAGGCTGGCCCCAGGAGGCGGAAGGCCTTTAATAATCTAAGGGGTTAAAGGGGAGTCGTCTGGGGTGATGGACCTGAGCAGGGTCACGGTCTCGGATCTACGGGGATGAAGGGGCGGAGGCGGATCGTGATGGTGACGGCCTATGACTATCCCTCCGCCCTCCTCGCCGACGGGGCGGGTGTGGACGCCATCCTCGTGGGCGACTCCCTCGGGATGGTGGTTCTCGGATATAGGAGCACCATCCCCGTCACCCTCGACGAGATGGTTCACCACACCGGGGCGGTGGCTCGGGGCGTTGGGAGGGCCCTCGTCGTGGGGGATCTCCCCTTCATGTCCTACCACGCCTCCACCGAGGATGCCATCAGGAGCGCTGGACGCCTCATCCAGGAGGGGGGAGCCGACGCCGTCAAGTTGGAGGGGGGTGCGGAGATGGCTGGGAGGATCAAAAGCCTCGTCGAGGTGGGCATCCCCGTCATGGGCCATATAGGGCTGATGCCTCAGAGGGCCTCCATATCGGGGGGATTCACGGCTCAGGGGCGGGACGCCGACTCCGCCGCCGGCATCATCCGAGACGCCGAGGCCCTGGAGGAGGCGGAGGGCTTCGCCATCGTCCTGGAGTTCGTCGCCGCCGAGGTCGCCGATGCCATCACCGAACGCCTCTCGA
>LUCA01000074.1:0-1515 GCA_001593875.1 Candidatus Bathyarchaeota archaeon B23 | reverse complement strand
GACGGGCAGGTTCTCGTCCTCCACGACATCCTCGGCGTCTACGAGAGGTCTCCCCCCTTCGCCAAGCGATACGCCGAGCTCCATGAGGTGATCCACTCAGCCCTCAGGGGCCACGTCGAGGAGGTGAGGGGAGGGGTCTTCCCCGGGGAGGAGCAGACGGTCCACATGGATCCTGGGGAGAGGGAGAGATTAAAGCGGCTCCTCCGACGGGGCGGAGGGGTCGGCTGACCCGGTGGCCTCCCTCATTCGAGGGTGACGGTGCCGTATCGCCGATAGTATTCGACCCAGATGCGGCGCATCTCGTCGTCGAGGCTGTCCTTGATGAGCTGGTAGATGGTCTTGATGTTCTGGATGGAGTAGACCTTCAGGCCGAGCTCCTCCTCGATGTATTGGTCGGCGCCCCGCTCGTCGACGTCCTCGGCGTCCCCCATCCTCTCCTGCCTGTCGACGGCGATGACTATGCCCACGACCTCATGCTCGCCGAGGAGCTTCAACTTCTCCAAGGTCTCTATCTTCGTCTTCCCCGTCGTTATGGTGTCGTCGACGACGAGGATGCGCTCGCCGGGCTGGAAGTAGGAGGCGCCGACGATGACCCGTTCAGCCCTCACGTCGCCGTAGGCCTTCTCCTCCTTCCTGTCATACATATACCGCTTATCCCATCCATAGAGCTCCTTCAGCCCCTCGCAGGCGAGGGCGGCGAGGCTGATGCCCTTATAGCTGGGGCCGAAGACGTAGTCGAAGTCGCTGATGGCCCCCTCCTCCTGGAGGAGGGCGATGTAGCTGGCGAAGGCCCACTTCAACTTGGCGAGGGACTCCCCATCGGTGAGGGCGCCCAGGTTGATGAAGTAGGGGGATCGCCGCCCACTCTTGAGGGTGAAGAGCTCCTCCGGGCTGGGGGCCAGCCTTAGGGCGCCCTTCTCTATGAGGAGGTCGAGGAAGACCCGCTCGATCTTCTCCTTCGAGACGAGGCCGCCGCCCTCCAGGGTGAACTCCCCCCGTTTTAGGTAGTCCTCTATGGCGCCATAATAGATGGTGGAGCCGCAGTATTCGCAGTGGAGCCTCGTCTCCTCAACCCTCCCCCCCAGCTCAACCCTGAAGCGGCTCTTTGGCGGCTTGTAGGGGGAGTTCGTGGGGCAGAGGGGGTTTGGGCAGTGGAAGACCCCCTCCACCTCCTTCGGGGGCTCGATTCGGCGTTTCTCCTTCACCTTCCAGTCCTCGATGATGTTGACGGTGGCGGAGGGGGCGACGAGGGCGATGAGGTTGATCTCCCTGGAGGTGAGGTATCTCCCCTCTATCTTGATGAGGTCCTTACGGCCCAGCCTCCTGCTCTCCACGTTCATCGCTATGAGAACCTTCGCCTCCGGGTCATGTCTCAGCAGCTTGAGGACGAGGAAGGCCTTCCCAGGGGGTATGTGGTCGACGACTATGCCGCTCTCGATCTTCCTTACCAGCAGCTCCCGTTCGGACAATCCAGCATCGATATGGCTTAGGGGCTAAAAAGCTTCCCGCTAGGGG
>LUCA01000010.1 GCA_001593875.1 Candidatus Bathyarchaeota archaeon B23 | reverse complement strand
AGGTATGATGAGGCAGCCCCCCTCCCTCGGCAGCCCCCTCACCCCCTCCACGGTGTCGTGATCCGTGACCGCAAATCCATCTAGGCCTCGCCTCTCACACCACCTCAGGGCCTCCCCTAGGGTGATGGAGGAGTCTCCGCTGTGGACGGTGTGGAGGTGGAGATCTATGCGCATCCTCATCCTCCGGCCTCTCTAACCCTCCTGGCGATGCGTTCGCTGAGCTCCCTCACCTTCTCCTCCGGTATCTTCTCGAAGAGGGGTTGGGGTTCTCCGAGTCTCAGCCCAGTCTCCAGGGGCTTCAGGGCCTCAGCTAGGGGGACGTTGTCCCGCCTCCCGTAGCCCAGCTGCCTCCAGAGCTCCTCGGCCTTGGAGGGCATTACGGGTTCTAGGAGGACGGCGATGGCCTTGACCAGCCATAGGGCGTTGTGGACGACGGCCTCAGCCGCCTCCGGCTCGGCCTCGATGCGTCTCCAGGGCTCCCCCTGCTGGAGGTATCTGTTGCCGTAGGAGGCGACACCCAGAACGGCGTCCACCATCCTCTTGAACTCGTATTCATCTAGGCTCCTCCCGATCTCCTCTATGGCCTCCTCGACGACGGCCCTAACCCTCGGCTCCACCTCCCCCTCCGGGATGACGCCGTAATGCCTCTTGGCGAAGAGCAGAGCCCTGTAGAGGAAGTTGCCGAGGGTGGCCACCAGCTCATGGTTCACCTTATCGGCGTAGGTTCTCCAGCTGAAGTCCAGGTCCCGTGTATGCCCCGTGTAGGAGACGATGTAGTATCTCAGCGCATCGGGGTCGAGGCCCTCCTTGAGGTAGTCGTCCTCCACCCAGATGACGTAGCCCCTGCTCTTGGAGAAGACCCTCCCCTCCACCTTCACCATCCCCGAGGCGACGACGGCGTAGGGTAAGCTATAGCCAGAGCCCTTCAACATCGCAGGCCAGAAGATGCAGTGATGGTAGATGATATCGCCGCCGATGAAGTGGACGATGTAGCCAGGCCCCCTCCAGAAGTACTCCCAGTCGCCCCCCCTTCTCTGGGCCCACTCCTCCGTCGAGCTGATATAGCCTATAGGGGCGTCCACCCAGACGTAGAGGACTAGGCCCTCCTCCCCAGGGAACCTCACACCCCAGTCGAGGTTTCGGGTGATGTTCCAATCCCTCAGCCCCCTCTCAACCCACTGGAGGGCGTAGTTCCTGGCGTTCTCGGTGCCCTCCAGCTCCCCGAGGAACCCCCTGAGGAACTCCTCGAAGGCCGTCAGCCTGAAGAAGTAATGCCTGGTCTCCCTCATCTCGGGCTTGGAGCCGCAGATGCTGCACCTGGGCTCCAGGAGCTCCCCGGGCTCCAGGTGGCGTCCACACCCCTGATCGCATTCGTCGCCCCTCGCCTCGGCGCCGCAGTGGGGGCAGACGCCCCTCAGATACCGGTCTGGGAGGAAGCGGTCGCAGTGGGGGCAGTAGGGGAGCCTCAGCGTCTTGGGGTAGACGTACCCCCTCCTCATCAACTCCTGGACGATCTGCTGAGTCCTCCTGTGGTTGAGGGGGTCGTCGGTGCTGCCGTAGTTGTCGAAGACGATGCCCAGCCTGGGGAAGAGCTCCAGGAAATGCCGGTGATAACGCTCCACGATCTCCCTCGGCGAGACCCCCTCCTCCTCAGCCTTCACCGTTATCGGCGTCCCATGGGTGTCGGAGCCGCAGACGAAGACCACCTCCCGCCCCATCTTCCGGAGAAACCTCACGAAGACGTCGGCGGGGACATAGGTCCTCAGATGCGCTATGTGGCAGGGGCCGTTGACGTAGGGGAGGCCGCAGGTGACTAGGATCGCCCTATCCCTCGGATACTTTAAATCCTCCTCCCTGAGCTCAGAACACCTCAAGGATTGTAGGGTGGACACACCTCTTAAACCTTTCAGCTGATATAAGAACCCTGCCAGCCCCTCCAAGGCGTCGCAGCCTGCGGGAGTCCTCCCCTCAGAGTCGATGTCTCCCCATCAGACGTCTATACTCCCCCAGGAAGCTCTCCCTCAGCTCCTCCTTCTCCCCCTCCGGTAGGAAGGAGGATTCGACGGCGTTGAGGCTCAGCCTGAAGAGCTCCTCCACCGTGAAGCCCAGATGTCTATGAAGCCTGAGGTACTCCCGGTTCATATCGGTGTTGAACATCGAGGGGTCGTCGGTGTTCGCTGAGACCAGGAGGCCGTAGTCGTAGAATCTCCTTATGGGATGCTCCTCCAGGGAGGGGACGATGCCTATGAGGACGTTGCTGGTGGGGCAGGCCTCCACGGCGACGCCCCGCTCCCTGAGATATCTCATCAGCTCAGGGTCTCTGATGGCGGCGACGCCGTGGCCGATGCGCTCCACGCCTAGATGCCTCACCGCATCCCAGATGCTCTCCGGGCCGGCGGCCTCCCCGGCGTGGGCGACGAGGTGGAGCCCCATCTCCCTCGCCCGCCTATAGGCCTCGGCGAAGGGCTTAGGTGGAAACCGGTCCTCGCTGCCGCCGATGTCGATGGAGATGACTCCCTCCCCCTCCGCCTCCACCAGGTCCAGGGTCTCCATGGCGGCCTCTGGGCCGTAGTTCCTCACCAGGTCGACCCTGATGTGGGATTTGATGCCCCACTCCCCCTGGGCCCTCCTCCTACCCCTATTTATGGCGTCGAGCATCTCCCCGTAGTCTAAACCCCTCCTGATGTGGTCTCGGGGTGAGAAGCTCAGCTCGACGTATCGGACGTGGCATCCCGCCTCGGACTCCAGGAGTTCGTAGGTTATCCTCTCGAAGTGTCTCTCGTCGAGGATGTGGTCGTCCACCAGGGTGTAGATGGAGATGAAGTGGGTGAAATCTCGATATTTGAAGAGGGCCTTCACGTCCTCCACCGATCTGAAGGGGGCTCTAGGCCTTCCTCCTCGACGATGCTGAGGAGGGTCTCAGGCCTTATGGAGCCTATGAGGTGGACATGGAGCTCAGCCTTGGGGAGGGCCCTTATGATCTCCTCGGCCTTCAACTTGCTCTTTGAGGCCTTCAACTCCTATTTATCGGTTTTCGCATGAGTCTCGGGGGCTGAGTAGAAGGCCAAAGCCGATAGGAGGGTGGCCGCCGAGGCGAGGAGGAGTGGAACCCTATAGCCGCCGGTGAGGTCCACGAGGGCGCCGTAGAGGGGGCTGGCGGCGGTGTAGGCCAGTATGCCCAGGGTGTTCATGACGCCCATCGCCACGCCGGCTTTCCCCTCCGGCGAGGCCTCGGAGAGCATGGCGAAGGGGAGCACCCAGAGGGAGCCGAGGAAGCCGTAGATGGCTGAGAGGGTGAGGAGCATCCACCAATCCGCCAGGCCTAGGATGAAGGGGATGTAGAGGGTGAGGAAGAGGAGGGATGTGACGACGGCTGGGATTCGCCTACTCTCGATGCGGTCTGAGAGGGCTGCGATGGCGATACATCCAGGTATCCCAGCCATCGTCGAGATGCTGGAGATGACGCCGGCCTCCATGTAGGATAGGCCTGCGACGTCGGTGAGGTACTTCGGCATCCAGGAGGGGAAGATCCATCCGAAGCAGGAGAGGGCGTAGCCGAGGATGATGAGGAGGAGCCCCCTCTCCCCCAGGGCCCTCCCCCTCCTCTTGGGGGGCTTCACGCCTCCTCCGCCGCCGGCCTTCGCATCCCTAAGGGTGAGGAGATAGAAGCCCTCCCCGATTAGGAGGATGAGGAGGAGGCAGAGGTAGAGGGGCCTCCATTCACCTATCCAGGAGATGATGAGGGGGAAGAGGATGTAGGCCGTCGACGTCCCCAGGCTGTAGGCGGAGCTGAAGACCCCTATGGCGCTGGCCCTCCGCCCAGCCTCGAAGTGGGTTGAGATCAGGCGGATGGAGTTTATGTAATGGACGCTGAAGCCCAGGCCTATGAGCATCTGGCCGAGGAGGAACATCCAGATCCCCCTGGAGAGGTAGATGGAGGCGACGCCCAGGATGGAGAGGAGCGTAAACCCTATGATGGTCCTCCCCGGCCCCCAGGTGTCGGAGAGGAGGCCGCTGGGTATCTGCATCAACCCATAGAGCAGTGAGGAGGCTGAGATGAGGAGGCCCATGAGGCTGTAGGTCAACCCCACCTCGTCGATGAGGATGGGTGAGAGGGCTGAGGGAGCCGCCTTGAGGAGGTTCTCGACGAAATACCCGTAGGTGAGGAGGATGAGGAGCCCCCGACGCCTTCCCCCCGCCAAGCCAGCTCCGAGATATGGTCTCCACCTCCGTTTTAGGGTTTCCGCCACGGCGGAAACCTTATTCGACCACCGCCTTGAGTAAGCCTTGATCGAGATGGAGAAGCCCTCAGCCGAGATCGGCATCATAGGGGGGACGGGGGTCTACGACCCCGGCATCCTGGAGGATGTGAGGGAGATAAAGGTCCACACCCCCTACGGGGCGCCTTCAAGCCTCATAACCCTCGGCACCTACAGGGGGAGGGGCATCGCCTTCATACCCCGCCACGGCAGGGGCCACCAGATCCCGCCGCATAGGATCAACAACAGGGCCAACATCTGGGCCCTCAAGCAGCTGGGCGTCCAACGCATCGTAGCCAGCTCGGCCGTCGGGAGCCTACGTGAGGACTATCGACCCGGGGACTTCGTCATCCCCGATCAGTTCATAGATCGCACCAAGGGGCGTCCGGACACCTTCTACGAGGGCGGACAGCTCTGCCACATCTCCATGGCCGACCCCCTCTGCCCACAGCTCCGGGAGTTCTTCATAGACTTCGCCGAGAGGCTCGGCCTCAGGGTTCACCCCACGGGAACCTACGTCTGCATCCAGGGGCCCCGATTCTCCACTAGAGCCGAGTCACGGCTCTTCAGGAGCTGGGGCGCCGACATCATAGGGATGACCCTCTACCCCGAATGCGTCCTGGCGAGGGAGGCGGAGATCTGCTATGTCTCCGTGGCCATGGTCACCGACTACGATGTCTGGGCCGAGAAGCCCGTCTCGACGCAGGAGATCGTGGAGACCATGAGGCGTAACGTCGACAACTTCAGGGGGCTCATCATGGAGGCCCTACCGGAGATACCGAGGGAGAGAACCTGCGGATGCGGCGAGGCCCTCAAGGAGGCCCTCATCTAGCTGTGGGACGACGCCCAACGGAGCCCCGATGGAGCTCCCAGGGGTAGAGGACTCCCCCATCCCCATGGCCGTAGTAATCGGGGGTGATCTCCGACTCCCTCGGGAGCAGGGGAGTCGCCGTCCTCACCTCCGAGGGGCCTAGAGCCTCCAGCCCCTCCAGAACCCCCTTTAGGGCGCTGCCCGCCTCCTCCACGTCGAGGGCTATGAGGACCCGCCTCCCCTTAAGCTCTAGGGTTGATATCCTCCCTATGTTGATGGAGGCCTCGGCGTGGAGCGTTATGAGGTCTGAGACGGCGAGGTGATCCGAGAGGAGGCGGGCGAAGACCCAGCCCCTCCTCCCGAGGCCGATGACGACGTCGGGCCTGAAGCCCGACGCCTTGATCCCATCGGCGAGCTCGCCGATGAGATTCTCCAGAAGAGCCCAATCTATCAGCCTCCCCCCGCCCCTGGACAAGGCTAAGCCCCGGTATCATACTCAGGATGAATAAAGTATTTGGCGGCTACCCCCTAAACCTCCACGATGACTCAGCGTAGGGAGCTGGTGGAGGTCGCCCTAGGCCGTAGAGGGGCTGAGAGGGTGGTGAGGGGCGGCACCCTCATCGACGTGGCCTCGAGGCGCCTCGTCCCCGGCGACATCGCCATCTACGCCGGGAGGATCGCCCTCATCGGGGATGTGGACCACGCCGTCGGCCCCGAGACCGAGGAGGTGGAGGCGGACGGCCTCTACGTCGCCCCCGGCTTCATCGACGCCCACTACCACATCGAGAGCTCCAGGCTCACCCCTAGGCGGCATGCCCAACTCACCCTCCCCCACGGTACGACGGCCATCTTCGAGGACCCCCATGAGATATGCAACGTCCTCGGCCTCAGAGGCCTCGCCTACCTGCTGGAGGAGGCGGAGGGGCTGCCGCAGAGAATCTATGTCTCCATCCCCTCGGCTGTTCCGCCGACGCCCTACGAGGAGACTGGAGGATACATCGGCGGGGAGGAGGCCCTCAGGGCTCTGGGGTGGAGGGGCGTGGTGGGCGTCGGGGAGGTGATGGACTACCCCTCCCTCTTCGGCCACGAGGAGCGCCTATGGGGCGTCATAGAGGCAGGGCTGGAGGCCAAGGCCGTCGTCGAGGGGCATGGAGCTCCACCGCCCCCGGAGGCGGATGCCCTCGCAGCCTCCGGCGTCTCCTCCACCCATCTCGCCGCCGGCGGCGACGTGGCCCTGGAGCTCCTGGAGAGGGGATTCTTCCTGGAGGTGAAGCTCCCGAGAGGCCTCAAGACCCTGGAGGAGCTGGTGGAGGCCGGGGTAGATTGGCAGATGGTGGGCCTCTGCATCGACGACAGGCCGGCTGACGAGATCGAGAGGCTCGGCCACATGGATCAGGCGGTGAGGACGGCGATAGAAGCCGGCGTCGAACCCCTCACGGCCTATCAGCTGGCCACCCTAAACAACGCCCGCCACTGGAGATTGGAGGGGGAGATAGGCATCATAGCGCCGGGGAGATATGCAGACCTCCTCCTCATCTCAGACCTGAAGGAGGTGACCGTAGAGGGGGTGATGGTCGATGGAGTGATGGTGGCGGAGGAGGGGGAGCTCCGATGCGAGATCGCAATACCCCAGGCCCCCCAGGAGCTCAGGAGAACCATAAGGCTGCCCAGACCCCTAACCCCAAGGGACTTCATGGTGGAGGCCCCGCCGCCTAGGAGCCGGAGCCGGGTTAAGGCCTTGGTTCTGAGGCCTTGGTTCTTCGGCGACCCGGAGGAGCTGATCGAGGAGCTGCCGGTGGAGGATGGAGTAGTTCAGAGGGATCTGAGCCGAGGGATAAACAAGGCGGCGATTGTGAACCGCTTCGACGGGGGCGTCGGCGTCTCCTTCTGGGAGGTGGGCTATGGGGAGGGGGCGGTGGCGATGAGCATCCTCCACGACTCCCACCACATCTCCGTCATAGGCGCCACCGACGGGGAGATGGCCCTCGCCGTCAACAGGGTGGCGGAGATGGGTGGGGGCATCGCCGTCGTCCACGGCGGCCGAGTCGAGGCGGAGCTCCCGCTGCCCATAGCGGGGTTGATGTCCGATGACCACCCCGAGAGGGTGATGGAGGGGTTGAGGCGAGTCAAGGAGGCGGCTAGGGCCTTGAGGCCCAGCCCCCCGCTGGGCGAGGACCCCATAGATGCCCAGAGCTTCCTCTTCCTCACCTGCCACCCCAGGAGGATCGCCCTCACCGATAAGGGCCTCATCGACCTCAAGACGGGAGAGCGGATCCCACCGGTCTGGTGAAGGAGTGGAGGATTTTAAGCCACGCCCCCTCCCACCTCGGATCGAGGCCGTGAAGCCCCTAGAGCTCCTCCCCGTCTCGATGCTCATCCTCCTTCTCACCCCTATGGGCCATGCTGAAGAGGGGGGAGAGGAGGGCTAAGGGGCTTCAGCTTCCTCCTCAGCCACCGGCATCTCCAGGGCCAGGAGGCGATTCACGCCCCTGAGAATCCCTTGAAGGGTGAAGAGGGCGTTTGAGAGCGTCCTTAAGGGCCTCTCAAATCGATTGGCGAAGAAGCGATCATCCAGCTTAGATAACTCCTGTCTGATGGCTGTGATCCTCTCCAGCAGCTCCGCCATATCCTCCCTGATGGAGTAGAAACTATGAACTCTGAGGAAGTAGACGAGGAGCTGAGGGATGGCGGAGTAGCCGGCGATGATGACATTCCTCCTCACAGCCTCTGGGACAACCTCAGAGGTGAGATCAACTATGGAGTCGGGAACCGCCATCACCGCACAGGGAAGGGTGACACCTGGGACGATGTATCTAGAGACCTCCTCCACCTTCCTTCTCAGCCCTGCGACGATCCTAGACCTCCTCCGAGCTCTCTCCTCCTCAGAGACCTCCTCATCGAAGAGGGCCTCGACATCTCTAGTAGCCACCACCTTGGAATCTATGGCCAGCAGCTTCCCATCGTTGAAGACGACGCAGTACTCCACCATCCTTCTCTCTATGGGGACATTCTGCCTCACGAAGCCGATCTTCATCAATTCATTCATCACACTCCTCAGATAGTTCTCCCCAGATCTTCCCTTCTCATAAGAGCCGATCATGATGTTATACATCCTTCTGGTGAGCTCCTCAGCCTCTTCATACTTCTTCCCGATCTCCTCGATCCTCGTGGCCTGCTTGGTGATCTCCGTGATGGAGGTACTCATTAGGGTGATGGATTGATGTAGACTCCCGATCTGCTGCTGGAGGGAGGAGGCCGCCTCCGTCAGGACGGCAGCTGGGGCGGAGATGGAGCGAAGATGCGAATCAACCACTCTCTCAAGATTACGTAGCTTGATGAGGGCCCAGAGGAGGAGAAGAGCCATCAGGATCCAGGGAAGATAGGCCTCCAACAAGGCTCCCACCTCCATTTCTCTAAACGTCCATAAAAAGTTAGACCATAGGATGAAAGGGTCTATATGGGAGATGAGTCTATCTCCTCTGAGAGCGGATGAGGCTGAGCTACCAGGAGATGTTGGAGAGGGCCTATGCGAGGCTGCCGAGGCAGGTCACCAAATCGGAGCGCTTCGCCATACCGGAGCCCGATGTGAGGCACTTCGGAAGGCGAACCCTCATACTCAACTTCAAGGAGATCTGCGACGAGCTGCGCCGAGACCCGGATCACCTATTGAAGTTCCTCTCGGGAGAGCTGGCTACCCTCGCCACCTTCGACGGGGTGAGGGCCGTCTTCAAGGGCAACTTCAACCTCCAGACCATCAGGGGATTGATCAGGCGTTATACGGAGCGCTACGTCCTCTGCCCCGTCTGCAAGAGGCCTGACACCAGGATAGTGCGTGAGAGGCGTCTATGGTTCCTGCAGTGTGAGGCCTGTGGGGCGAGGTCATCGCTGGGGACGAGCTGAGGGGAGATGGCTGAGGTATACATGAAGGTGATCAGGCATGGGCGGGACACCCTCGTCGCCGTCTGCGACGCGGAGCTCCTCGGCAGAACCCTGGAGGGAGGCCGAGTCCCCTTCAAGGTGAATGAGCACTTCTACAGGGGGGTGGAGGCCACCGTGGAGGAGGCCCTGGAGGCGATGAGGAGGGCCACCATCTGCAACCTCGTGGGCAGACGCATCGTCGAGGCCGCCATACGCTGCGGGATGGTCCACGAGAAGGCGGTCCTCTACCTCGGCGACGTACCCCACGCCCAGATCATCCACCTCTAACCTAGACCCTTTAAAGGGCCCCGGGGACTTCTCTAATCGGTGAACTCCCTTTGAGCAGCTACAAGGTTAAGGATATAGGCCTAGCGGAGGAGGGGGAGCTCCTCATCGAGTGGGCCTCAGCCCACATGCCGGTGCTGAGGCAGATACGTCGACGCTTCCAGGAGGAACGCCCCCTGGAGGGCGTCAGAGTAGGGGCGTGCCTCCACGTCACCAAGGAGACGGCCGTCCTCGTCAAGACCCTGGAGGCGGGGGGAGCCGAGGTCCACCTCTGCGCCTCCAATCCCCTCTCCACGCAGGATGAGGTGGCCGCCGCCCTAGCCAAGGCCGGGACATCGGTCTACGCCTGGAGGGGGCAGACCACCGACGAGTACTACTGGTGCATCGACCGGGTCATCGACCACAGGCCGATGCTGACGATGGATGATGGGGCAGACCTCGTCAGCACCATTCACTCCAAGAGGATCGACGCCCTCGAGGGGGTGAAGGGCGGATCGGAGGAGACGACGACGGGCGTCATAAGGCTTAGGGCGATGGCCGCCGACGGGGCCTTGAGGTATCCCATCGTCGCGGTGAACGACACCTACACGAAGTATCTCTTCGACAACCGCTACGGGACGGGGCAGAGCACCATCGACGGCATCCTCCGATCCACCTCGGTGCTCCTAGCCGGCAAGACCTTCGTCGTCTGCGGCTACGGATGGTGCGGCAGGGGCATCGCCATGAGGGCTAAGGGGATGGGGGCCAACGTCGTCGTCACCGAGGTCAATCCGCTGAGGGCGCTGGAGGCGGTGATGGACGGCTACAGGGTGATGCCCCTCATCGAGGCCGCACCCCTGGGAGACCTCTTCATCACCTCCACGGGGGACATCAACGTCATCGACCGCCGACACATGGAGCTGATGAAGGATGGAGCCATCCTCGCCAACGCCGGCCACTTCAACGTCGAGATCAACCTCAAGGCCCTGGAGGAGCTCTCGGTCTCAAAGCGCAGTCTCAGACCCAACCTGGAGGAGTATAGGCTGAGGGATGGGCGGAGGCTCTACCTCCTGGCGGAGGGGAGGCTTGTGAACCTCGCTGCGGCTGAGGGGCATCCCAGCGAGGTGATGGATATGAGCTTCGCCAACCAGGCCCTGGTGGCCGAGTATCTCTGGAAGACCGACGGCCTGGAGCCCAAGGTCTACGACGTCCCCAAGGAGATCGACGAGACGGTGGCGAGGCTGAAGCTGAAGGGGATGGGCATAGATATCGACGAGTTGACCGAGGAGCAGCGCCGATACCTCCAGAGCTGGAGGGAGGGGACCATCTAGCTCGAAAGACCGATATAGATCGACCATCCTCTTTCTACACGTGGCCACACAGCGGGCCGAGGAAGAGAGAAGGGTTCTGGAGATCCTTCGACGCCTGAGGGCCGAGTATCCAGAGGTGAAGGGGACAGCCCTCCGATGGGAGACACCCCTCGAACTCCTCGTGGCGACCATCCTCGCAGCTCAGACGACGGATGAGAAGGTCAACAGGGTGACGGAGCACCTCTTCAAGAAGCATAGAACTGCGAGGGACTACGCCGAGGCCCCCCTGGAGGAGCTGGAGGCCGAGATAAGCTCGCTGACCTTCTACAGGCAGAAGGCCCGCTTCATCAAGGAGGCCTGCAGAACCCTCGTCGAGGAGCATGGAGGCCAAGTCCCCAGGTCCATGGAGGAGCTCCTGAAGCTGAAGGGCGTCGCCCGAAAGACGGCCAACATCGTCCTCAGCAACGCCTACGGCATAAATGAGGGAATCGCCGTCGACACCCATGTCGCCAGGCTCTCGAGGCGTCTAGGGTTGTCGCAGGAGAAGAACAGGGACAAGATCGAGAGAGACTTGATGGCCGTCGTCCCCAGAGACCTCTGGTTCGACTTCACCAACCTCATCATAGAGCATGGGAGACGCATATGCAGGGCGAGGAAGCCCCGCTGCGAGGAGTGCATCCTAAGAGACCTATGCCCCTCAGCAGGGATGGGGTAGAGACAACCCTACAGGGTTCCCCTCAACGCCTCATATCCTAGTCTGAGCGCCCTCAGGTTGGCTTCCAGGTAGCGGCTGGGGACGGTCTCCCTCACAGCCTCCTCGGCGGCCTCCGGGGTGAGGATGCCCAGCCTCTCAGCCTCTAGGTAGGCCAGATAGGCGCCGAGCATCACGACGTTGAGGCATCTCCTGGAGCCGGCCTCCAAGGCCAGCCTCTGGGCGTCGAGGTGGTGCACCCCACACCCGATTCGGCTGAGGGCCTGCACCACCTCCTCCAGCGTCGGGTAGGGCTCCTCGCCTAATAGAGCCGAGAGGGGTGGGAGGGCCGCCTCGTTGAGGAGGGCCGTGGAGCTGGGGCCTAGATATCCGGCGGCTCTGAGGGCCTCAGCCGGCTCCAGGGCGATGAGGGTGTGGCATCTCCCCTCGGGTATCAGCGGCCCATAGACGTAGCCCCCGATGCGTATGTGGCTCTGAACCGAGCCGCCTCTCTGAGCCATGCCCAGGGTCTCTCCGACGACGACCCTGTGGCCCAGCCTCATGGCGGCCCTGGCGATGATGCGGCTGAGGGTTACGCCCCCCTGCCCACCGACGGAGGCTATCAGGATGTTATGCTCCATCCTCATGGCTCACCCCCCTCTATGGCCCCCGTGGGGCATATCTGGGCGCAGAGGCCGCAGCCGGTGCAGGTCTCGACGTCGATCTCGGCTTTACCCTCGGGGCTTAGGGAGAGGGCTGGGCAGGCGAGGGTTCTGAGGCAGAGGAGGCAGCCCGTGCACCGCTCCCCATCAACCCTATGGGGTTGAGGGGGGAGGCCGAGCCTCCTGGCGACGAGGGCGCAGACCCGCTTGAGGACGACGGCTGAGGGCTCACCGCATCCTAGGGCCTCCTTGAAGGCCTCCTTGGCCTCCTCCAGGTTGTAGGGGTCGGCGACCCAGATGTGTTCTATGCCGAGGGCCCTGAGAACCCCGTCGGCCTCTATGGGCCTCGCCTCCCCGCCCGTCGCCGTGTATCCCGATGTGGGGGAGGGCTGATGCCCCGTCATGGCCGTCACCCGGTTGTCCAGAACCGCTATGACCACTCGGCTCCCATACCAGGCGGCGTTGAGGGCGGGCGGCAGGCCTGCGTGGAAGAGGGTGGAGTCGCCGATGGCTGCGATGATGGGCTTATCGACGCCGGCGTATCGGAGGCCTATGCCTAGGCCTATGGAGGCGCCCATGGAGACCTCCGTCCAGCAGAGATTGAAGGGGGGATGCATCCCCAGGATGGTGCACCCTATGTCGCCGGTGACGATGAAGTCGCCGTCCCCGTAGCTCAGCTCCCTGAGGGCCATGCGCATCGCCGTATAGGTTCCCCTATGGGGGCAGCCCGGGCAGAGGGGCAGCGGCCTCCTCGGCGCCAGTTTGAGGGCCCTACGCCTTGCCTCCTCCAGATGCCCCTCCCTCTCCTCCCTCAGCCTATAGCCCAGAAGCCTCCCGACGGCCTCCTCCACCCCCTCCGGCGTGTATTCGCCGACCCGTGGAAGCCATCCATCCATCTTGCCATGTATCTCGGGCCTCACCTCGATCTCCGAGGCTAGGGCCTTGAGGTGGAGCTCCAGGTAGGGCTCCAGCTCCTCGAGGACGAGGAGCTCCTCCACCTCCTCCATCAACCTCTCGATGAGAACCCTCGGCAGCGGGTTTATGGTTCCGACCTTCAAGGTTGCGATCTCGCTCCACAGCCCATATCTATCTAGGGTCTCCCTGAGATAGCTCCAGGAGATGCCTGAGGCGACGACTCCCCTCTCCGCTCCTCCATCGGGTATATGCAGCCTATTCACCTCTAACTCGTCGACTCTATGGCTGAGGGCCTCCAGCTTTTCGTTCAATCGTCGATGCTGCTCCCTACACCACATCGGAGAGGCCCTGGTGTAGCGCCTCACATCCCGCTTGAAGTCGGGTTTCCTCCCCACCTTCTTTATGGCTCCGAGCTCCACGACGCCGGTCATGTGGGCCACCCTGGTCGTCGACCTAACCAGCAGTGGAACCCCATGCTCCTCCGAGAGGTCGAAGGCCAAGACGACAGCATCCTTCGCCTCCTGAGGGTCTGAGACGTCGATCATCGGCAGCAGCGAGAGCCTCGTGAACCACCTGTTGTCCTGCTCCTCCATACCGGCGTGAGCTCCTGGATCGTCGGCCACATAGACGACGAGGCCGCCCCTGACGTCGCTGTAGGCGACGGAGATCAGGGTGTCCGAGGCGACGTTGAGGCCTGCGTTCTTCATCGTCGCCAGGGCCCTGAAGCCGGCGTAGGAGTAGCCCGTCGCTATGTCGACGGCTACCTTCTCGTTGACGGCCCACTCAGCCCTCACGGCGATTTGGTCAGCGACCCTGGCGAGGGTCTGGATCACCTCCGATGACGGCGTCCCAGGGTAGCCGACGGCGAGGCCGACATCGGCCTCGAGGGCTCCCCGGGCTATCGCCTCATTCCCCATGAGAAGCCTATGCTCCCCCTCCTCCCCCAGTATCTCACTCATGGCTTCTCTAATGGTGTTTAGACTACGCCCTTAAGCCGTTTCCGACCTAAGGCTTCGGGATGTTGACTCGCTCCATAACGGTGGCTTTCACCCCCGTTTCCCAGGCGTCAAGGCTTTAGGGTGAGGGGCATATCTCCCTCCTTGAGGAGCCATGGGGGAGTTGATGCGGGCTGTCAGGCTCCATAGTGTTGGTGAACCCCTCAGCGTCGACGAGGTCCCCCCACCCCCTGTGGGGCCTGGGGAGGTTTTGGTGGATATAAAGGCGAGCGGCGTCTGCCACTCCGACCTCAACTATCGCGACGGCGTAGGGACTGTGGGCCACCTCCCCATCATCCTGGGCCATGAGATCGCCGGCGTCGTCGACCAGATCGGCGAGGGCGTCGAGGGCTTCGAGGTGGGCGACAGGGTTCTGGTTCACTACGTCCTCAGCTGCGGAGGCTGTCGATACTGCTCCCTGGGGAAGGAGAACCTCTGCGAGCGCTATGCGATGATAGGTAAGGATGTGGACGGCGGCTTCGCCGAGTATATCGCCGTCCCCGCCAGGAATCTCGTCAAGCTCCCTGAGGGGCTGCCCTTCGAGCAGGGTGCCATCCTGGGCTGCGCCGTCTCGACGCCCCTCCACGCCCTGAGGAGGGCCCAACTCAAGCCGGGTGAGGTGGTCGTCGTCTACGGCGTCGGCGGCCTCGGCGTCCACGCCGTCCAGCTGGCCTCCAGGGTCTATGGGGCGGGCCTGATGGTCGCCGTGGACGTGGCTGAGTATAAGCTGGAGCTGGCCAAGAGGCTTGGAGCCGACGTGGTGGTGAATCCCCTCCATGAAGACCCCGTGGAGAGGGTGAGAGAGGAGACCGATGGGAGGATGGCCGACGTCGTCGTCGAGCTCGTGGGCAAGAGGGAGACCATCATGAAGGGCATCGAATGCGTCGGGAGGGGCGGCCGAATGGTGCTGGTGGGCATAGGCCTCGAGGAGATAACCCTCTCACCCTATAGGACCATCATCGGAAAGGAGATGGAGCTCATCGGCGTCAACGACCACCTGAAATCTGAGCTATATCAGCTCGTAGACCTCATCGCCTCGGGGCGCCTAGACCTCTCAGCCTCCATCACCCACAGGCTAGCGCCGGAGGAGGCCAATAGGGCGCTGGAGATATTGGAGCATAAGCTGGGTAACCCTGTGAGGGTCGTCCTCGTCCAGTGATCTGTGATGAAGCGTCCGAAGGTGGGCTATCACGCCGTCTATGACCGTGACCTCTTCGACGCCTTGGAGTATGCCCATGGACACGGCTTCGACTACATCGTCCCCGACCTCACCGTCCCCAGGTTCTGGCCTGAGAGCCTCGACGCCTCTGAGCGGAGGAGGCTGAGGAGGAGCATCGACAACCTCGGCGTCTCCATCGCCCTCCACGCCCCAATGGGCCTCGACCTCTCCGTCATCTACCCCGATGTGAGGAGGGGCATCCTAAAGAGGCTGAGGCGATGCCTGGAGCTGGCGAGGGATCTGGAGGCCCTGTGGATGACGATACACCCCTCGCAGCCGCCCCGCTTCTCCTCCGGTGGCGGGGAGGGAACCTATCTACGGGATCACCTGGGGCTCTATAGGGAGGCATTGATGGAGGGCCTCGTCGCCGCCGCCTCCGAGGGGGTGGACATCCACGTCGAGAACGACCCCCTCACCCCCTTCATCGAGGACGTGTTGGAGGAGGCGTTGGGGAGGCTCGAGGGCCTCTACCTCGCCCTCGATGTCCCGAAGGCCCAAGACCCGGTGAAGGGTCAGCCCGAGGGGGTGTTGGAGTTCTATCTACGCCATAGAGATCGAGTGAGGGAGCTCCACCTCCACGACAGGCGTCCAGGGGGACATGGCCACGACCAGCTGGGCCTAGGCGGCTTCGAGCTGGAGAGATACCTCAGCCTCTTCGACGGGGTTCCCTACTATACGTTGGAGGTGAGGCCGAGGGAGAACGCCTATAGGAGCCTCCTATGGCTGGAGGATTATTGGCGGCGTCTATAGGCCCTCACGGCCCGTAAGACCGTCTCCAGGTTCTCCTCC
>LUCA01000009.1 GCA_001593875.1 Candidatus Bathyarchaeota archaeon B23 | reverse complement strand
CGAAGAAGGGCTTCATCGTCGTCAGGGTCAGGGTTCGGAGGGGTAGGAGGAGGCCCAGGCCTAGGATGGGGCGTAGGCAGAAGAGGATGGGCGTCGTCAAGATCAGGCCGGCTAAGAGCTTGAGGCTCATCGCCGAGGAGAGGGCCGCCAGGAAGTATCCCAACCTGGAGGTGTTGAACTCCTACTGGGTCTGGGAGGATGGGATGTATAAGTGGTATGAGGTCCTCATCGTCGACCCGAACCACCCCTCCGTAAAGGGCGATAAGGGAGTCGGCTGGATCAGCCGTAGATAGTTCTCGTAGGGAGGCCGCCTGGAGGGTTCTCCATGGGGAGCCTCTTCTCCATCATCATACCCACCCTCAACGAGGAGGAGAACCTGGAGGCCTGCCTCCACTCCGTCACCCAGCAGACCTACGGGGAGTATGAGGTCCTCATCGTCGACGGCGGCAGCGACGACGGAACCCTGGAGGTGGCTGAGAGCTACGGGTTCAAGGTGTTGGAGGCGGAGAAGAGGAGGCCCCACGATGTCGCATATGCGAAGAACCTGGGGGCGAGGAGGTCCAGAGGAGACCTCCTCTTCTTCCTAGACGCCGACATGGTGATGGGCCCCCGCTGCCTGGAGGTCTTCGAGGTCTACCTCCAGGACCCCTCGGTGGCAGCCGTCCTCTGCAGGGTTCTCCCCCTGAAGGGTCGCCCCCTGGAGAGGTTGATGTATGAGCTGAACAACGTCGCGCGGAGGTTCTCAAACCTCCTAGGCGTCTACGAGTTCAGCTACTTCTCCTGCCCCTGCTACCGGAGGAGCTGCTTCGAGAAGGTCGGCGGCTTCCGGGAGGACCTCTACGCCTGCGAGGACCTGGACCTAGCCCTGAGGGCCAGGCATCTAGGGCGATACATCTACGTCTCCCACCCCCTCCTCTGGACCTCTCCCCGCCGCCTGCGGAGGTGGACCTACCGCGGATACATCGCGAGATATCTCCGCTATCTGGCTGAGTATTACCTCCTAGATCGGGTGACGGAGCCCTACGAGGACCTGCTTTAGGCCCTCCTGGCCTTGGCGGCCACGATCTTGATGACGTCTCCGCCCTGGAGGAGGTAGTCCTCGCCGAGTCTCCTCTTGGTTCTGGCGTCTACGGCGTAGATGAAGCTCTCAGCCAGCTCCGTGTGGATGAGGGCTGCGAACTCCTTGGCCGTCGTCCCCCTCCTCACCAGGTAGCAGTCGGGGAGCACCCGGCCCTGGTGATCCGTGTATCGCTCGGCGTCCTCCACGGGGTAAACCGGGATCATGTCGAGGAGCTGGAAGAAGGCGTCGTTCAGGGTCTGCTGAACCCCCGTTGAGCCCCATCGCCTCAACACCCTCTCCCTGATCATCTCCAGAGCCCGCCTCTGCCTCCCCGTCAGCCTATCTGGCTCGGTGATCTCGAAGTCGGTGTCCCCCGGCGTATACCTGACGACCTCTGCCTGGGCAGCTCTCCTTAGGGCCAGCTCCGCCTCGGCGGAGGTGGGCACCACCCTGTAGCCGGCTTCCCTCAGCCTCTCCATGTTCTCCACGGCCTCATCCCTGTCGGCCTTGTTGGCGGCGACGATGAGGGGCTTCGATATCCTCCTCAGCTCCCCAGCGAAGTTCAGCAGCTCTTCGTCCCTCCAGTTCCTCGCCTTGTAGGGGTCTAGGCCGAGGCGGTCGACGGCCTCTAGGATGTGTTCCCGGGTGATCTTCAGGCCTGAGAGCCTCACCTCCAGGTGTCCACTGATCTCCTCCCTCGCCGACTCGGCCCTCTTAGCCATCCTCTCCCAATCCCTCCTCAGGAGGCCTAGAAGCCAGAGGTCGAACTCCTCCTCGAACATCCTCACGTCGTCCAGGGGGTCGTGGCTCCCCGGCGGGACGGGCCTCCCATCCCCATCGGTCATCCCCGCAGCGTCGCAGAGGACTATGAGGGCGTCGGCCCTTCGGACCTCGTCGAGGAAGCGGTTTCCCAGCCCCCTCCCCCTGTGGGCTCCCCTGATGAGGCCTGGGCAGTCGATGAGCTCCACGGGCAGCAGCCTGACGCCGTCGATGCAGAGGCTGTTTACGGGGTTGTCCTGGACGCCGAGCTCCCGGCAGACGCAGGGGGTTCTCAGGTAGGCCACCCCCCTGTTGGCCTCGATGGTGGTGAAGGGATACTCGGCTATCTCAACGATCTTGAGGGTGGCGGCGGAGAAGAAGGTGCTCTTCCCCACGTTGGGCTTACCCACCAGGCCCACCAGCGGCGGCAAGGATACCGATAGAGGTTTGCCCCCCAGCCTTAAACCCTTTCCCCATCTGCCTCCTAGAAGCCGGTCGCTGAGGTCCTCTCCCATCGAGGCGGTGAGTCCGGGAGGGAGGTCTGTCCTCGCCTAAAAGGGTCAGCCTAGAGGTTTCGGAGGTAGTAGCCCGGCTCCTTCTTCTCGCCGAAGCTCCTCAGCCCCCTCTCCCTCAGCTGCCTCCTCAGCCTCTCAGCCCTCTCCGACGTGATCTCGCCTCGGCGCTCCAGGTAGTCGATGATCTCCTCAGCCTCCTCCACCCTATCGCATCGGCGGAGGAAGTCGATGACATCGGGGTTATAGCCCGCCCAGGGATCACCCCGAGCTAGGCGCTCCCCCTCCTCGGGGTCGACCCTGAAGGCCTCTATGGAGACCCTGGCGACGCCCCTCTCCATCTCCTCAGCCAGGTGGGGGAAGAGCTTCCTGAATCTCTCCCAGTCGATTATCAATCCCATTAGTGATCGCCTTGGTGGGTGATAAGGGTGATGGTCTGAGGGGTTAGGGGGGCTCCCCAACTCTCCCCTCCAGGTCCCTCAAGGCGTCGATGAGGCGTCTCCTCCCCCTCTCCTCAGCCACCTGACCCCTCGTCCCCTCTATGACGCTGCGCCCCACGTCGAGCTTCCGCCTCAACCCCTTCAAAAGCACCGAGGCCTCCTCCGCTGAGGCGAGCGTCAGGTAGATGCGCTCCATCAGCTCCAGCATCTCCTCCGCCCTCGATAGGTCGCCGACCCTCAGGGCCTCCACCGCCTCCCTCCTCAGCTCCCCGATGACGTCCGCCAGGCCCAGCAGATATCTGGAGGGCTTCACGCCCAACTCCTCCGGCGTTGGAAACCCCTCCCCCCTCATCAGGGATAGGAGTATCCTCCCCTCCGCATGCTCCTCCTGGGCCGCCCCCAACTCATCGATGCGGAGCCACCTAGCCTTGGCGATGGAGGCCGAGGCCTCCAGCAGCCTCCCAGCCTCCAGCAGCCTCTCCTCAGCCAGTTCGAGGTCGCCGCTGTGGATGAGGAGGATAGCCGTCTTGGATAGCACCCTCGCCCTCCTGGCCAGCTCCAGGGCCTCCCTCCTCGCCTCCTCCTCCCCCCTCAGCCTCTCAGCGATCCCCTCGACGATCTCCTTCAACCCCCCCTCATCGAGGGGGCGGAGCTCTCTCCCGCTATGAGAGGCCACCACCTATACACCTCTACAGAGGATTCCCCTAAGCTCCTCAGCCGTTAGGTTTTTACCCGACAGGTCGAGGACCACCCTCCTGCCCTTCAACCTCTCCCTCATCTTCATGGCCGCCGCCAGGGGCGCCGCCCCGGCGCCCTCGGCGATGACGTGGGCCCTCTCCACATACAGCCTGATCGCCTCCCTTATCTCGTCGTCTGAGACGAGGATGAAGTCGTCGAGCTTCTCCCTCATGATCTCCAGGGGGAGCTCGAAGGCCCTGCGGGTTGCCAGGCCGTCGGCGAAGGTCTCGGCGCTCTCCGTCTCGACGATGCTCCCCCTCCTCCAGCTGAGGTAGACGCTGGGAGCCCCCTCAGATTGGACGGCGATCACCTCCACCTCGGGGTTGACGGTCTTCACGGCGATGCTGATGCCCGAGGCCCCTGAGCCGCCGCCCACGGGGACGATGATCGCCTCCACATCGGGGAGCTCCTCGATGATCTCCAAGCCGATGGTTCCGACGCCCGCTATGAGATGCGGCTCGTTGCCGCTGTGGATATACCTATAACCCCTCTCCTCCGCCAGCCGTTCAGCGTTCCCCTTCGCCTCCTCAAAATCCCTCCCCCACTCCACGATCTCGGCCCCCAGGCTCCTGATGGCCTCCACCTTGTCGGGGTTCGCCCCCTCGGGGACGCAGATGACGGCCTTCACGCCGAAGAGCCTGGAGGCGTAGGCGATGGACTGACCATGATTGCCGGTTGAAGCCGTTATGACGCCCCGCTCCCGCTCCCCGGGGGAGAGCTGGGAGATGAGGTTGATGCCCCCCCTCACCTTGAAGGCCCCCGTCGGCTGAGTCTCCTCATGCTTCACATAGACCTCGCAGCCCAGCAGCCTTGAGAGGCTGTGGTAATGGCGTAGCGGAGTCCTCTGGAGATAGGGGGCTATACGCCTCCTCGCCTCCAAGACATCTAGGAAGGTAGGCCACTCCCACATATCGGATAAGGATTCCCCCTCAACCTTATAGCTCTCACCCCTTAACCCTCTACGAGATGGAGGGCGTAGATGGGAGGGTTCTGAGATACGTCCAGGAGCGTCTCCGGGGGGAGAGGGTCTCCGGCTTGGATCACTCCCTCAGGGTTTTGAGGTGGTGTGAACGCCTCGCCGAGGATAGAGACGTAGACCTGGAGGTGCTGAGGCTGGCGGGGCTCCTACACGACGTCTCCATCCCCGAGTCTGGAAGGCTGAGGCATTACGATGTGAGCGCCGAGATGGCTGTAGAGCTCCTGAGGGAGTTGGGCTATGGAGAGGAGATCGTGGAGGCCGTCGCCCACTGTATCAGGGCGCATAGCCGTTACGGCGGCCCCGATCCCCAGACGCCTGAGGCTGAGATACTCTATGACGCCGACTTCCTCGACTACCTCGGCGCCATCGGCCTCCTGAGGGGGGTCCTCAGGGCGCTGGTGGAGGGGGAGTACTCCGGCGACGTCTCCGAGGCTCCCGGGGTCCTGGAGGCGATCCTGCGGAAGTATAAACGTCCCCTCCATACGGAGGAGGCGAGGGGAATAGCCGAAGATCGCCTCCGCTTCCTGGAGGCCTTCCTGGGGCGTTTGAGGGCGGAGCTGGAGTTGAGGGTCTGAGCCTAGAAATCGTTATATCATCTCTCATCCCTTTCAACCTGTATGTCGATGGAGTCTCTCACCTCAGCCTATGGGAGGTTGATGGAGAGGGTCAAGAGCTTCATAGTCCTCCAGACCGCCGCAGGCCTTCTCCGCTGGGATATGAGAACCATGATGCCCCCAGCCGGCGTCTCGCTGAGGAGCGAGCAGTTGGCCCTGCTGGAGCGCCTCCGCCATAGGATGGCGACGGACCCCGAGATCGGGAAGCTGTTGAAGGAGATCATGGGGCACCCCGGCTTTGAATCCCTCAGCCAGGTTGAGAGGCGGAACGTGGAGCTGGTGAAGAAGACCTACGACGAGGCGACGGCCCTCCCAGAGGAGCTGGTAGCTGAGACCGCCAAACAGAGGGCCATCACCGTCAGCGTCTGGGAGAAGGCTAAGGCTGCGAGGGATTACGAGCCCTTCAAGCCTGAGCTGGGGAAGCTGCTGGAGCTGAGGAAGAAGGCCGCCGAGCTGCTGATGGAGGTGAAGGAGACGAGGATCCCCTACGACGCCCTCATCGACATCTACGAGCCGAAGATGACGGCTGAGGAGATCGACCGGGTGTTCACCGAACTCAGGAGCGGCCTCGTCAAGCTCATCGACAAATGCCTCTCCTCCGAACAGCCCGACACCTCCTTCCTCCATAGACTCGTCCCCCTGGAGGCCCAGAGGCGGGTCTCCAGGGCCCTGGCCGAGTTCGTCGGCTACGACATCTCCTCAGGGAGGGCTTGGGGCCGCATCGACGAGTCTGAGCACCCCTTCACCAGCGGCTACTACGGAGACATCAGGATCACGACCCACTACTATGAGGACTCCTTCTACAAGAGCGTCTTCTCCGTCCTCCACGAGTGCGGCCATGCCCTCTACGACGGCAATCTCCCCGAGGAGTGGAGGTATCAACCCGTCGGCGATGCCTGCTCCATGGGCTTCCACGAGTCCCAGTCGAGATTCGTTGAGAACATCGTAGGCCGCAGCCACGAGTTCTGGAGCCGCTTCTACCCCAGGCTTAGGGAGCTGGTCGGCGTCCTCGACGACGTGGAGCTCCAAGACTTCGTCAGGGCTGTGAACGTGGTGAAGCCGGGTAAGATCCGGGTGGACGCCGACGAGGTGACCTATGGTCTCCACATCATCATCCGCTTCGAGTTGGAGAAGGCCCTCTTCGAGGATCGCGTCGACGTCGACGAGCTCCCCCAGGTGTGGAATGAACGCTATGAGAAGTATCTCGGCGTCGAGATCCAGCACCCCTCCGAGGGGGTGATGCAGGACATCCACTGGTCCAGCGGCAGCTACGGGTATTTCCCCAGCTACGCCCTCGGAAACCTCATCGGAGGCCAGCTCCTGGAGGCGATTCAGCGGGAGCTACCCCACTGGAGGGAGAAGATCGAGGCGGGGGACTTCGGGGAGATCTGTGAATGGCTGAGGATGCACGTCCACAGGTACGGCAACCTCTATGATCCACCGGAGCTCATCGAGGTGGCGACGGGCAGCCCACTGAGGGTCAGCCCCTTCCTCCGATATCTGGAGGAGAAGTATTCAAAGCTCTACGGCTTCTAATCTTTACGTATGCCCCTCCCCGAGGAGCTGAGGCGGGTCTACGCTAGGCAGGGCTATCACTTCGTAGGCCGGCACAGCGCCGTGAAGACCTGCCACTGGGTGAGGAAGAGCCTCACCACCGGCGGCGTCGAGCACTGCTACAAGCAGCACTTCTACGGCGTCCCCAGCCATCGATGCCTCCAGATGACGCCCAGCCTGGGACGCTGCCTCCAGAGCTGCCTCTACTGCTGGAGGGCCAAGCCCGAGGACATAGGCGTCGCCTGGGATCAGATGCATCTCCCCCGGGAGGAGGCCGACGACCCCGATCTCATCGTGGAGTCCTCCATAGAGGCCCATAGGAGGGCCATCAGCGGCTTCGGCGGCAACCCCAAGGTGCCGAGGGAGCTGTATCTGGAGGCCCGTGAACCCATCCATGCGGCCATCAGCCTCGAGGGGGAGCCGACGCTCTACCCCCGGCTCGGGGAGCTCGTGGAGGCCTACTTCAACCACGGCTTCAAGACCGTCTTCATCGTCACCAACGGCCTCAGGCCCGATGTGATCGCCGACCTCGACCCCGAGCCCTCCCAGCTCTATGTCAGCGTCTCAGCCCCCGATGAGGAGACCTATAGGAGGACTTGTCGTCCCCTCGTCGGGGGTGGGTGGAGGAGGCTGATGGAGACCCTGGAGCTCCTCAACAGCCTCAGCTGCCCGACGGTCTTGAGGCATACGCTACTGCCGAAGTATAATATGCACAGCCCCGAGGGCTACGCTCGATTGGCGGAGTTGTCCAACGCCACCTACATCGAGCCCAAGGCGGCGATGAGCGTCGGCTACGCCCGCCTCCGCTTCGGCTACGAGGAGATGGCCTGGCACAGCGACATCAGACGCTTCGCCGAGGCCCTCGCCGAGGCGTCGGGTTACCGCATCGTCGACGAGCATCCGCCGAGCTCCGTCGTCCTACTCAGCCAGTTGGAGAAGCCCATCAGGCTATGCTAGATGCGTCAACCTAAACCAGGTGAGGATGAGGCCGAGGGCGATGAAGACGGCCCCCACGATCCTCGACAGCGTCCTCTCGCTGAGGAGGTTGGCCAGCCTCGCCCCTGAGACGCCGCCCAGGATGGTCGTCGAAGCGACGATGAAGGCCGCCGTGGGATCGATGTTCCCCCTCATCCAGTAGCCCGCCGCCCCCGAGGCGGCCGTTATCGCCATGATGATGGTTGAGGTGCCCACGGCCTTGTGGATGGCGTAGTCGAAGACGAAGATGAGGACCATCATGATGAGGATTCCTCCGCCGGCGCCGAAGATGCCGCAGTTGACGCCTATGCCGAAGCCTAAAGCCAGGGCGGCGGCCGCCCTCTTCGCCTGGGAGTCGAACTCGACGTAGCGCCTCAGCCTCTCGACGACGGCCTCCCTGTCGAGGCCCTTCCTCCAGATGGCCACCCCTGAGCCCACCATCCATAGGCCATAGGAGAGGGCGAGGAACCACTCAGGCAGGGCGACGGTGACGCCGGCTCCGAGCTGGGCGCCGAGGATCGAGCCCAAGGCGATCCAGAGGCCTCCGCCGAGGTCGACGTTCCCATGCCTCCAGTAGGTGTAGCCGACGGCTATCGAGGCCAGGACGTCGACGAGGAGGCTGACTCCTATGGAGACGTGCATCCTATAGCCCATGAGGTTTAGGCTGGGGACGACGACCATGACGGCGCTGGCGCCAACGAAGCTCATGATGACGCCGCCCAGCAACCCCACGACGGCGAGGAGAAGGGCCTCCATCCACTGAGAACCCCCTCAACCCCTCAAATAGGTTTCCCCCCCAACGCTACTTTTTTAATCCCTCACACCCCTCAATCGATCTCGGCGGCCGTGGTCTAGTCTGGTCAGGATCTTGGCCTTCCAAGCCAAAGGCACGGGTTCGAATCCCGTCGGCCGCACCAATCTCAGAGGCAATCGAGTATACCCTGAGACCACCGGCTGTGGACCCGCTTCCTATTGGACGCGATGGAGTAGGCGGCTCACCCTCCAGGCCAGTAGGAGGGCAAGGGGTATGAAGAAGGCCGTCAGGAGCTCCGCCATCTCCCCCGCCAGGACCTCGAAGATGATCTTGGCCATCTCCGTGATGTAGACGGCGACTATGAAGATCTCCACCTTATGAAAGATCTCCTGGAGATTCACCAGTCTGACCAGCTGCTCCCTGGAGGCCTTCTGCTCCTCCAGGGATATCCTCTGCTGCTGCAGGCTGAGATAGGTCCTGATCTCCTCCCTAACCGTAACTAACCGCTCCCTCAGGGCCCTACCCCTAAGAATATAGGCATTAAACCTCTTCTTAACATAATCATAGGACTTAACATCCACCTCAAAGTTTAATGGATAATCATTAAACCTCCTCTCATTTAATTTTTTATAGATGGCACAGATCTTAGCCACAGAGGATTCAACCTCAATATAATTCTTCTGCATAGAAGCAATCATAGTGGTTATTGTTGACTCCTTCTCCATAGTGTAATTTAACCAAGACTCAAGACTCTCGATTTCAACCTTCTCGGAGCTAAACATCAAATCCCAGAGAAATTCCTCAGTTTTCCTATTTATCTCAACTTCTCCAGGCTCAAGAGTTATAAATAACCTCTCAGATCCACCATATATGCTAGATATCTTAGCTGTATACACCGCTATTTTCCTTATATCGCTAAATATCTCATCAAAAATTCTATCCGAATCTTCTATATCTGGTGAAGATAATATATAATATTTGTCAAATAACATATCCTCATCTTCAGAGGATTCTAACATGGATAAAAGAAAACCTCTAACAATACTTACACCTATCTTCTTCATATTGAGAGCTTTAGAATATAAACTAAACAATTTTATAGCATCTTCAGCACTATGAGCCGTGGGATTTAGTATTATGAAAGTTGATAAAATGTTCTTATTTTTAAGAATGCGTGAAAGGTCGAAGATTTTTAAATCTACATCTAAAACATCCTTGATTACATATTCTCCTTTGTATTCTATTTTGAAGGTCATTATCAATAGGTCATCTTCAAAATCGATATCAACATTTACATGCTTTTTATCCGTTATCATTTTTAAGCGATTTTTCATAATATCCTCTATTTTAAAATCATCTCCAAACTCTCTATTTATTGTTTTTAATATTTCTTCAAATGTTTCATTCTCATTTTTAATTATCTGAATTTTGATCACTTTTAAAGGGAGGGAAGATTGTTTTATCAAGTATTTAACCTCTCTCAATCTCAAAGAAGTGGATACAGACTTTATCCCCTCTACTTCTCGTCGATATTATCCTCATCTTTATATCTGGTCTGATTAGGGATACGATGCCCTCCAGCCACGGCCAGGCGTAGTATACGTCGAGCCATTCCCATGGGATGTTGAGGCTGAGGGCGGTCCTCATGATGACGCAGAAGGTGCTGTTTCGCATGACCACTCTATCCCCCTCCACCCTGGCGGTGGGGTCTGAGCCGACGTTCTCCATGGCGACGTTGAGGAGCTTCGCCAAGGCCTCCAGGTCATCCCCCTGTATATTGTATTGCTCCTTCCACTCTCTCCCCATCTCGCGGCCGATCTCGAAGGCGACCCTCTTGGCTTCCTCCGGTTTGTCCTTAAAATGTTCATAGAACTTAAGGGGTCGGGTACGATAACTCATCTTTCTATCTCATACTACTCGGAACCTCCCTATAAAAGTTGGCCAGTTTAAACAGGTCTTCGTCGAGGCTATGCCCCTCATCCGGGGGCTGAGGCCGATCTTGAGGGGGGAGGAGAAGCTGAGTATCGGCAGTCCCGTGACCTTATAAGATGAGGGGGCTTTCCATGATCGAGATGTCGTCGCCGATGGAGGTTAAGGAGGCGGCCTTCCAATACATCGACGACAACCGTGAATGGCTCTCTGAGTTTCACCTGGAGATATGGGATTACGCCGAGCCTGCCTTCAGGGAGTATCGATCCTCCAGTGCCTATGTGCGGCTGTTGAGGGGTGAGGGCTTCGAGGTGGAGGAGGGAACCGGAGGGATGCCGACGGCCTTCATGGCCACCTGGGGCGAGGGGCGGCCCCTCCTGGGAACCTACGCCGAGTATGACGCCGTCCCGGGGCACAACCAGAAGCCGGTCCCCTATAGGGCTCCGAGGGAGGGTCTCCACCCCTACGCAGCGGGGCATACGGACCCCCACTCGGCTCTGGGGGTCGCCGCCCTCTTCGGGGTGTTGGCCGCCAAGTATGTGATGGAGCGCTTCGGCCTGAGGGGGAGTCTACGGCTCTTCGGGGAGCCGGCTGAGAAGGTCTGCGGCTCCAAGCCTGTCCACGCAGCCAAGGGCTACTACGACGGCGCCGACGCCTACATCAGCTACCACCCCGGCTACGCCAACTACGTCAGAGGCGAGATCCAGGGCGGCACCTATTGGAGCGTCCTCTTCCAATTCGAGTGCGACGACCCGGTTGAGTGGTATGGGTTGACGGCCGTCGACGCCACCCCCTATAGGAGGGGATGGCACTCCGGGGGTAGGGTCCCCGCAGCCCTAGACGCCGTCTGCCTGATGTATACGTTGACGAAGATGTCGAAGGAGGCGATGCTCCCCCATACGGCCTACTGGACCCTCAACGAGTTCATCATGGTGGGCGGCCAGTGCACCTCGGATAATCTTCCGCCCAAGATCAGCCAGGTCCAGTATGCCTACAGGTCGCCGACGCTGTCGATGCAGGAGAGGATCACGAGGGTTTTGGAGAACAACGCCAGGGCGGCCGCCGAGGCGGCTTTCAGCGAGGTCTATGAGCGCTGGATCACCAAGACGAGGGTTGGGCTGCCAAACCTCGTGATGGCTGAGGTCGCCTATGAGAACCTGAAGTTGGTGGGTCCGCCGAGATATGGGGAGGAGGCTAAGGAGTTTGCCCGGGAGGTTCAGAGGAACCTCGGCTGTGAGCCGATGTCGGAGCCCTTCCTGGAGTATGGCCTCACCTACGGGGGTGGTGAGGCTGAGAAGCCCATCTTGTCGCCGGGGGAGATGGATGGACTCCTCCGCAGAGCTCATCCAGCCTGGGTGAGGAACATGGGTTCGGACGACTATGTGGATTATACTTGGCATGCGCCGACGGTCCGCTTCTTCACCTCAAGGCCCGTCTTGAGGCCTCTGCCCGACGGCCGCCCCTACCCTTGGTGGGTTCATGTCGCCATGGGGGGCAACCCCAGCACCATCGATCCCTGTATCATCACCGCCGCCAAGACCATCGCCGCCACCCTCATCGACCTCCTCCTGAAGCCTGAGATACTTCGGAAAGCCTGGAGCGAGTTCGACGAGCGGACAGATGGAGGGGTGGGGGGCTCCAAGTGGGTGGCGCCGCTGCTGCCCAGGGACTTCGAGCCTCCCATAGAGCTGCGGTGGCCGGAGTACATCTCGACGCCCAGAGGCGAGGAGTGGTGGATACCGACACTCCAAAACTTGAAGGAGTATCGACGCCTCTAATCCCCCTCTTTCTTCCCTGGATTTAGAAGGGGATTACATCGAGTGGAGATCGAGCTGAACTCCTTATAAGAGGTCACCGATTATAGTGGAGTTTCCCTCAGCCTAGCTCTCCCTATGCGAGATTCGTACATCCAAAGCATAGACGACTAGAAGGGGCCTGATTCACACATAGAGCATTGAAGGAAAGAAGGGGAAGAATCGCGTTACCCTACTCGGACATCGAGGAGGTGGAGATGAAGAGGAAGCCGGGATTCCTCCAGGCACCCAAGATCACCCTAAAGACGGCGGGGAAGGACTACTGGTTTAGGATTCTGCAGGGAGACGCCTTCGACAGCGCCGTGGAGATGGTGAGGTCGATACTGCCAGACAAGGTTAAGGTATCTTAGCAGGGAACACCCCTCTCTCCATGAAGCCGAGGAGGCTCTGTCGCCCCTCCTATCTGCTTCAACCTTCTCTCAAAGACTTAAACCGGCCCTATGGGGAAAAAGGGGAGGGGGTGTTCACTCCCTCATCATGGAGGCGAACCTCATCACCTCCTCTATGGGCATGGCGTGGTAGACCTCGATCTTCCTGAAGAACCTCAACAGGGGGGAGAAGTAGGCGAAGACGGCGGCCGCACTCTCAGCCTCCAATATGGTGACGCCCCTTCCCCACAGGGGTCCCATACCTCGCGATGATCTTGACGCCCTCCACAGGTCCCCTAGACCGGGCGAACTCGGCTAACCCCCTGATCTTCTCCGGATCGCAGTCCTCAAAGGAGACGAAGATCAAATCCTCACCAAAAATACTCTCCTAAAATCCCTTTTAACCCTATTTAATGTTCAAAGAAGCGGCCTCCGAGTCGGAGGCTACTCCCCAATAAGGGAGAGGAAGCTCCCCCTCCTCCCCTCATAGGTGTATACGCCGTCGTAGCCGGCCTCCAGGAGCGTCTCC
>LUCA01000008.1 GCA_001593875.1 Candidatus Bathyarchaeota archaeon B23 | reverse complement strand
TCCATCAGCCTCAACACCTCCTTCACCGGCTTCCCATCCACGGTTATCCCTATGCTGAGGCAGCTGCCCAGTATCTCCCTCACCGCCCCCCTCAACGTCGCCGCCAGGAGGTCGTCCCACTTCTTCCTAGCGATCTCCACCACCTGATCGAAGGAGAGGTCCCCGACGAACTCCCTATTCGGGTTTGAGGACCCCTTCGAGAGGCTGAGGGTCTGGGTGATGTGGGCATAAGTCGACAGGGAGCCGAGCTTGACGGTGAACTCCTTGGTGTCGGTGTCGACGGTCACCTCCACGGGGACCTTGACGCCCCTGTAGTCGACGGTGATCTCGTTGATCTTGCGGACCACCATCATCACGTTTATGCCCAGGGGGCCTAGGGCAGGGCCGATGGGGGGGCCCCCGGTGGCCTCTCCTCCGGTGATGATGAACTTGAAGCTCTTCTTCACCATTAGGCCGATTTCACCTCCCTCACGTAGTCGGCGTGGACCGTGATGGGCAGCGTGAAGCTCGCCTCCAGCAGCTCTATGGTGACCTCTTCCTTAGCCTCGTCGATTCTCACTATGCGGGCCTGCATGCCCTTGAAGGGTCCCGCCACCACCTCGACGATGGCCCCCTCCCGCAGCCCCTCGATGGCGGGCCTCGTCTCCAGGTAGTGGTCCACCTCCTCCGAGCTGACGACGCCCGGCACCCTCCCCCTGACGTGTCTCATCCCCCTTATGAGCTCGTCGACCGTATGCGGCATGGCGGCCTCGACGATGATGTAGCCCCTCAACCCCCGGGGGGCGAGGATGGCGGCTATGGGCATCTCCTCCACCTCAGCCCTGTCGGCGAGCATCATCGCCACGTTCCTCTCCTGACCCACCGTCACCTTCACCGCGTAGAGGGGCATCCATCCTCCCTCAAGACGCTTAACCATACACTAGTGGGGGGAAATTAAACCTTCTGGTTTAGATGCCCTGTAGGGTGACGGAGATCAGCCTGATTAGAAATCCTATGCCGCCGATGAGGGCGACGCCCAGCAGGCAGATCTTAACGCTGAGCCAGAAGGTTCTGTGGTCTGGCTTCGAGATGGTGCGCATCAGCCTCGAGGCTGAGGTGAGGAAGTCCCTGAGGCCCATCCGACGCTCCTATCCCTTTAGGAGCCTTAAAACCTTTATGGGATCAGCCTCCCCAGCAGCCAGTCGGGGTCGAAGGGCTGGAGGTCGTCGTAGCCCTGACCCGTGCCGAGGTATAGGATCGGCTTACCCGTGGAGTAGGCTACGCTGAGGCTGGAGCCTCCCCTCGCATCGGCGTCCACCTTGGTGATGATGGCGGCGTCGAAGCCCACCTCCCTCTCGAAGGTCTCAGCCTGCTCCACGGCGTCGTTCCCCGTCAGCGCATCGACGACGAGGATCGTCGAGTCGGGCTGGATGACCCTCTTGATCTTACGGAGCTCCTCCATCAGGTTCCGATTCGTCTGCATCCTCCCGGCGGTGTCGATGAGCACGGCGTCGTAGCCCCTCGCCCTGGCGTGCTCCACGGCGTCGTAGCTGACGGCCGCCGGGTCAGCCCCATATCGATGCCGTATCACCCTCAGCCCCAATCTCCTGGCGTGCTCCTCCAGCTGCTCTATCGCCCCCGCCCTATAGGTGTCGCCGGAGGCGAGGACCACCCTATAGCCGTGGTCCATCAACAGCTTCGCGACCTTGGCGATGGTGGTGGTCTTCCCCGTCCCGTTGACGCCTATGAAGAGGAGGATGAGGGGCTCGCCTCTGCGCCGCCTCTCCTCCGCCATCTCCAGCAGGCCCCTCGGCGAGGCGGCGACGACTCCCTTAATGGCCTCCCTGAGGGCCTCCCTCACGATCTGGGCCCTGTCGCCGAAGCGGGGGGCCTCCAGGCCGAGGAGGCGGCTCCTCAGCTCGGAGCTGATGCGCTCAGCGACCTTGAGGGCGACGTCGCTGGAGGCGAGTTGGAGCTGGAGCTCCCAGAGAATCTGATCCAACTCCTCCTCCGTAAACCCCCTCCTAGAGAGCCTCTCCACAACTCCCCTGAGGCTCTCCCTAAGCCTCTCGAACACCCGCTTCCCCTCTCAGCTCGGCGGCCAGTCGGCTGATCCCCTCCTGATGGATCTCCATCTGCATCAGCAGCTGCTCCAGCTGCTGCTCCACCGCCTTCGCAGCCCTCTCCACCTCCTCCAGCCTCCCCGAGAGATCCTCCAACGCCCTATCAGGCTCCATCTCCACCGAGACGTCGGCCCCCACGCCGACGATCACCCTTCTCAGGGCTCCGAGCCTGGCGTCTATGTAGGTTCCCCCGCCTAGGGGGATGAGGATGGGCGTCCCCTCCTCCACCTCCTTGAGGGCCTTGAGGGCTGACTCGGCCACCCTCAGCTCCGCCGCCGCCGTCCTCAGCAGCTCCAGCCGCCGCTGTAGGGCCTCGGCTGAGTCCCGCATCAGCCTAAGCTCGGCCACCAGCCTCCTGAGCCGCTGCTCCCCCTCAGGGGGCCTCTCCACGCTCAACCTCCTCGACCTCTAGGATCCTGATCTGAAACCTCTTCGCCCTATGCCTGCTGCCGAGCTCGCAGTAGATCTTCTCTAGAGCCGCCTCGGCCCTCGTGGCCGGCACCTCCTTCTCGAATCTCATCGGCTCTAGGAGCTGGGGCTTCCGGATCTCCCCCCTGATCCTGTAGAGCTTCACCTCGCTCAACTCCTCTACCCCTCGGCGAGGGTCACCCTCACGGCTCCCTCTTCGTCCACCCTCACCCTGATCCTCCTAGGCGGCTTCTGGATGCCCCTCCTCCAGATGGCCTCGTTGACCTCCGGGTCTATGACGATGCTCGTCGGCTTCATATGCCTCTCAACGAACTCCCTCAGCACCCTCACCGCCCTCTCAGCCCTCCTCCACCTGGGGGCCGCCCAGGCCTTCTTCAGCGGCACCATGTAGATGCGCTCCTCCACCGACTCCGACATGTTTTCACCTAATCCTTGAGCTTACTCCTCCTCCAATGCCTACGGCTCTTGGGGCTCGATCGGACCCTTCCGACGGTCTTGAGGATGATCCACGCCGGCACGGGTCGACTCTGCTTCCCGGCCTTGGCGAGCCTCAGCTTGTAGGCCAGGGGCTTATACCTACCCATCTAGACCCTCCTGATCTTGATCTCCCTCCTCTGCTGCGCCTGTATCTGGGCCAGCAGCCTCCGCAGGACCTCATCCGTTATCGGAAGCCTTATTCGACCCGTCCTCGCCGCCTGGATGAGCTGGAGCTCCAGCTGCTCGGCGTAGTCGGGCCTCACCATCTTTATGTTCGTCAGCCTCTGCCTCGCCTTCGGGGTGAGGATCTTCCTGAGGAGGAGCTGCTTCTGGGCCTCCGCCTCCCTCCTGAGCTCCTCCTCCCTCTCCCTCGCCTGGAGCTCCATCAGCCTCCTCATCTTAAGCCTTTCAAGCTCCTCGTCCGAGGCCATCTCCACCACCTAGTAGGCCTTCAGCTCAGGCGTCTCCCTCTCCAGCTCCCGCTTTATCCTCGCAGCCATCGCATCCAGGAGGCTTCTACCCCTGGGGGTGAGCACCCTCCCCCTGTTCCCATCCCTCTCCGCCAGCCCCGCCTCCTCCAGCTGCTGTAGTATATGCCTCACGATGGAGCCCCCCGCCCTCCTGAAGTGGGCTGGCTTGACGCCCCTCCGCTTCCGGCCGCCGTACTCCTTCCTCAGCCTCGAAACCCCTATGGGCCCCTTGATGTAGAGCTTCCTCAGCATCGACGCCACCCGGATATACCACCAGTCGGGGTTGTGGGGAGCCCTCTCCACGTGGGAGCCCGTCTTCACGTAGGCGGCCCACTCCGGCGGCCTGACCTCCCTGATGTTCTCCTTCAGGTATCTAGACAGCCTCTCTATCAGGATGTCCGCTGGAACATCGTAGACCGTCGTCAACTCTAACCCCTTTTCCCCGAAGCGCTAAAGAATTGATGGAGGACCGACATAAATATATTCCCTACTCCCCCCTCAGCCTCCTCAAGGTCTCCCCGCAGCCTAGGGTCATCAGCGACGCATCGCTCCCGACGCCTATGAACCTGAAGCCCATATCCATGAGCTCCCGGAGATGTTCCACGCCCAGCCCATAGGCGACGCCCGGTGCGACGCCCGCCGCCTCGGAGGCCTCGATGACCCTCCGCATCATCTCCACCACCTCGGGGTGGAAGGGCTCTCCCCTATGCCCAGTGGAGGTGGAGAGGTCCGTGGGGCCGATGAAGGTGGCGTCGACGCCGTCGACGGAGACGATCTCCTCCACCTTCTCCACCGCCCTCCCCGTCTCGATCTGGACGGCGACGAACATCTCGTCGTTCACGTGGTCGAGGTACTCCCTCGTTGAGACGCCCCAGGCCGAGGAGGCCCTCCCCGGGGCGCACCCCCTAACCCCCTCCGGGGGATAACGGGGGTATCTTACGGCGTTCTCAGCGGCCTCACGGCTCTCGACGAGGGGGACGACGACGCCGAGGGCTCCGGTGTCGAGGGCCCTCTTGATGGCGTTCATATCGTTCCAGACAACCCTTATCAGCGGGATCGCCCCGGAGCCGCAGACCTCCCTCACCAGTAGGTCTAGGGTCTCGAAGCTCGCCGGCCCATGCTCCGTGTCGAAGAGAACCCAGTCGACGCCGCTGCGGGCGATAGCCCTCACGGAGATGGGGTGGAGGATGGAGGCCCAGGCCCCTAGGGCCGTCTCACCCCGCTTAAGCCTCCACTTCACCTCATTCCTCAGCGGGGACATGGTGAATCCTAGAGAGCTTCAGGGATTTAACCCTACCCTCAGAAGCGTTAAATCGTCGTCGACGCCCCTCTATCTCCGTGAATCCCCCGAGGAGGCTGAGGTCCGTCGTCGAGGTCTTCGGGGAGGAGGCGGGCCGCTGGGGGCTGAGGGGCGTCCTCGGCGTCGCCCCCTTCGACGACGTCTACAGGGCCCTGATGCCGATTCAGGGGAGGAGGCTTGAGGAGCTCTGCGGCGACGCCCTAACCTCCATGAGGAGCGCCATCTCCATCGCCTACGCCTACCCGAGGGAGGCCGTCGAGGCCATCCCCCTCCAGGGGTATAGGGAGTCCTGGAACATCTACGCCGAGGCCTACCACAGGTTGAATGAGGCCTTGAACGAGACGGCTGAGAGGGTCGCCGAGGAGGTGGAGGGAGTCTACATCCCAGCCACCCTAGAGGGCATCGCAGGGGAGGTTGACCGGGTGGAGGACTACTACGGGGCGACGGTCTCCCACAGGGTGGCGGCGGAGCTGGCCGGCGTGGGCTGGAGGGGGAGAAGCGGCCTCATCGTCAACCCCCGATACGCCTCAGCCATAAGGCTGGCCACCATCTACACCCCTAGGCCTCTCCCCTCGACGGGGCCCTCGGAGGGGAGCTGCGGCGGCTGCCGTGCCTGCCTAGAGGCCTGCCCGCTGCTGAGGGCTGAGCGGTTGGGGGAGGACTACAGGGAGCTGTGTCGACGATATATCCTCGCCCTCGAAGCTCGAGGCCTGGAGGCCGACGTCTGCGGCCGCTGCGTGAGGGCCTGCGTGGAGTCCTTCGACTCGGGCTATATGGGAAGCCACCTCAACCCAGCGTGGATAGAGAGACCCCTCTACATCGACTAGTTACGATGGCCGTTGATCCCGAGGAGGGACTAGGAGATCTTGAAGAGGGGGTGCTCCCTCCCGATCCTCACGCCCCTCCTCATCGCCGGGAAGGCGTAGGCGGCGTCCACCATCGCCACGGCTGGGAAGACGATGGGGGCCTCCTCTATGGGGCCGTAGAGGAGAAAGTCCGCCCCCAGGGCGGCTGAGACGGCGTTGACGGCCGCCACCGCCGGCCTCCTGGCCTTGATCCCCATCTTCCGTCTCAGCCCCCTCCAGAGGCCGATGGCGTTGTGGGGTCCGCAGCCCGCTGGTAGACCCCACCTCGATTTGGCCTCAGGTATGGCCTGGAGGGCTGCGCCTAGGCTTGGGATGTCCATCACGAAGGTGTCCAGCAGGGGCTTCCGGATGCCATATCCCTCTACGGCCTCCAGGAGCTCCTGGAGCGCCTTGATTCTTCCGGCTGAGGTTAGGCTTGAGACGTTGTAGGCGAGGAGGATGGCGCCCTCTACACCCGCCTCCCTTACGGCTTCGAGCTCGTCCTTTCCGCAGCCTGGCAGCAGCGAGTTGTAGACGATTCGATCTGTAAGCCCCGCCTCCCCAGCCCATCTTAGGGCCTCTATCCTCACCTCCGGTGTGGGGCCGCCTAGGAGGAGGGGTTCATCGGTGATGTCGGCAGCGAACTCCAGATACCTTATCAGGGCCTCCGAGGTCGCCCCCTCCACGTCGAGGATGGAGGGGTTTCCTGTTTTATCGGAGAACTCCTCCTGCAGCTTGATGAGCTCCTCAGCCTTCTCCTCGTTGAAGACTCCTCGGCGATCATCCTCGACGATCCGCTGCTTCCTGTAGAAGATGGTGCCTATCAGCACCGTCGGGTCTCGGCCTGGTATTCCGCCGACCCTCACGCCTGCGATCTCGAAGACCCTCTGCTCAGCCTCCAGCCTCATCAACCTGCTCCACCACCTCGACGCCCCGCCTCCGGAGCTCCATGAGTATCTCCTCGAAGACCTGAGGCCTCAGACCCAGCCTCTCCGGGGGTACAACCCCCCTCTCCTCTACACGCCCCTTAGCCAGCAGCTGGGCCACTATGGAGGCGGTGTAGCCCGTCGTCCTCGCCATCGCCGTGACGCCCCTCACCCTATCATATCTGTCGAGGAGGTGGAACCTGATGGTCCTCCCCTCACCGGCCTTAACCCCCTTCACCTCCACCATCATCGCCAGGAGGTCCCCCACCTCCGGCATCCTCAGATGCCTCTCCAGCAGCCTAGCCGTGAAGAGCTTCGGCGACACCTCGACGCCGTCGACCTCTATCGGCTCCTCATCGAAGAGGCCGAGCTCTCGGAGCAGCCTCACCCTCTCCACATGCCCCGGATACCTAAGCGTCTTCTCATACATGCTCTCCACCCCCCTGAAGGTGTCTATGAGGGTTCTCAGGCCGTCGGTGTAGAAGGCCTCCAGGCGGCCTAGCCCTGGGAACTCCACCTCCTCCAGGCCGCTGAGCGCCGGCACCTCCAAGACTCGGCCGCCCTCGACGATGTGGACGGGTCTGACGTACTCGTCGATGAGCCCCTCAGCCGACCAGGTGATCGTGTAGCCCAGCGGTGGAACCATCCTCTCGGGGATGCCGCCGACGAGGATGTGGGCCTCCCTCACCTCGTCGAGCTTCGAGGCCCCATAGCCCACCAGCATGTTGGACAGCCCTGGGGCGACTCCGCAGTCGGGTATGAGCGTCATCCCCCGACGCCTCGCCTCCCCGTCGAGGGTCAGCGGGTTCTCAGGGGTGTAGGAGACGTCCACCATGTCGACGCCCGCCTCGACGGCCGCCTCCATCGCCCCATAGCCATAGTCCCCGGGCAACGCCCCGACGGCGAGGTCGAATCCCCGGAGCGCCTGGGCTATGCTCCCCCTATCCGAGGCGTCGACCGTCGTCCACTCCCCGCCGACGGTGGAGGCCACCCTCTCAGCCGTCTCAGGCCTCTTGTCGGCGACGGTTATCTCCGCCTCAGCCAGCGCCTCCGAGAGGTCTTTGGCTATTGTGGAGCCGATCTTCCCGCAGCCGATGACTATGATCCGCATCCCTCTACACCTCCGGCCTCTTCAGCCCGTATCTCTGGAAGATCGAGTCCAGCACCTCCTCCAATGCCTGGGCCCTCTCCTCCGGCATGGGCTTGGGCTGATGCTCCCTCAGCAGCTTCTCCACCCTCTCCCTGGCCCTGGTGAGGATGTCCTTGGAGCCCGCCTTCCTCCAGGCGTCGACGGTGAGGCGGCAGACGACGTCTGAGGGTATGTATCGCTCCCTCCTGAAGTGCTTCATCGTATGCCTCTCAGCTAGGAAGTGGCCTCCGGGGCCCACCCTCTCGATGACCTCTAGGGCGAGGGTCTCCCCCTCCACCTCGATGCCCTCCAACAGCCTGTAGGCCATGCCGCAGAGCTCGTCGTCGATGACCAGCTTCTCCAGGGATTGACAATTCTCCTCGACCAGCATGCCGGGGCCTGAGACGACGTTCACCCCCGTCAGGGCGGCCATGATGATGCCGATGGCCGACTCGAAGCAGCTCTGCCCGTCGACGACCTTCGAGTCGCTGAGGCCTAGGTAGCCGTGGGTCGGCAGCCCGTAGTGCCTGCCGATCTCGGCTCCGGCGCAGGCCGTCATCACAGCCTCTATGGCTCCCAGCCTGGCGGTGACGTATCTCATGTCGAAGAGGGTGGGCGACCCGCCGTAGATGACGGGCGCCCCCGCCCTCCTCAGCTGGGTGATGACGACTCCGCTGAGTATCTCGGCGTTCGACTGGAGGAGGGTGCCGGCGAGGGTGGCGGGGCTCGTCGCCCCGATCTGGGGAGCCGGGATGATCTCGGCCGGTATCCCCCTGTCGGCGCAGTCCAGGAGGTTCTGAGCCGTGACGTCCCCCCAGATGAGGGGCGACGTCGGACAGCAGTCGAAGATGGCTCTGGGTCTACGTCCCAGCTTCTCGGCTCCCCCGACGGCGGCGTTGAGCATCTCCGCCATGTCGATGAGCCCCTGCTTCGAGAAGGCCCCGGTGATGATGGGCTTATCCGAGTTCCTCAGGACGATATACAGCCTGTAGAGGTCCGCCACCTCCTCCGGGACGTCGGAGGGGACGATGGCGGTGCTCTGAGCCTCTATATGCCTCAGGGCGTCGGCCAGCCTCACCAGCCTCTCCAGGTCCCGGGAGGTCCCCCTCCTGATCTCGCCGGTCTCATAGTCTAGGAAGTAGATGGCCGCCGACCCCGGGTTGTAGACGACGTTGTCGCCGCCGATGAGCAGCCTCCTCTCGCCGTCCCTGCTGTGGAGCTCTATCTTCGACGGCGCCCTCCTCAGGCATTCCTCCACCAACTCCCCCGGTATCCTAACCCTCCTCTCCTCCACCTCGCAGCCGTTCTCCTCGAGGAGGCTTAGGGCCTCCTCGTTCCTCACCTCCACGCCAGTCCTCTCCAGCAGCCTCAGCGTGGAGGAGTGGATCTCCTCTATCTCCCCCCTCTCCAGCAGCCTGAATCCCCTAACCATATCGCTCGACGATCTCTGCGTCGATTAAAATTAAGCTTAATGCCCTGAGAGTCGGGGCAACTCGGGGTACCCCCTCCATCCCTGGGCGGCTCCATGGGGGTGAGAGGGGAAAGTTAAGAGGCATCCTCCCCCTCCCCAGAGCTCCCAGCCACCGCCCCCTCCAGGGGGATGAACCCCTCCGTCCTCTACACGCCTATGCAGGGCGACAGGTAGTAGATGAGCCTCCCCTTCGGCAGCTCGAAGTCGAGTTTGATGGGCATGTCGGTGGAGAGCTCCAGGGTGGCGACCTCGCTGGAGGCTGAGGCGGCGTTTATGATGTCCTGGAGGTAGCTGAGGGTGAAGGTGGCTGAGGAGGGCTCCTCCACCTTCAGCTCCAGTAGTTCCTCAGCCTCCAGGGTCCAGACGCTGGAGACGCTTCCGATATCCCCCTCGGCGCTGATCTTGAACTCCTCCTCGTCGATCTCCAGCCTCACGTGCTCGCCGACGAGGGAGGCGTCCTTCATCGCCCTCCTCAGGCTTGGGGCGAGTATGCGGGCTGAGGCCTTGAAGAAGATCTTCGGCGTCGGCGTCTCCTCCTCCAGGGGCTCCAGAAGCGGCATCAGGAAGCGCCTCTTATGGCCTCCCCTTAGACATTCGATGGAGAGCCTCCCCTCCTCCAAGGCGATCTTCACCTCCTCCCCCCGCTCAACTCTGTCTAGGAACCTGAGGAGCTCCCTGATGTTGACTGTCAGCCTCGTCTCCTCGTCGCAGAGATATCCGTCGAAGAAGTCCCTCGGCAGCTCGAAGTCCACCATGGCGACGTGGCTGGGGTCCATGGCCAGCAGCCTCATCTCCTCCTCGTCGACGTTGAAGCTCCCCTCCTCCACGATGACTGATAGGGCCTTAATCAACCTCCTGAAGGAGTCTATGCTGGATAGCTGCACCTCAAACAAGGCTATTCACCCAGTTGGAGACGCTAATAAATTGGGTGATGGGGTTTAAATCGTTATCTCAGGTGTACTCCCGCCAGGTGTAGCCGCACTTGGTGCACCTGTAGAACTGGGTGGTGCTCTCATCGATTCCCCGGGTCTGAACCATCCACCAGTAGGCCTTGTTGTTCCCGCATTTGGGGCATTCGACGGTGACCTGTGGCATGGTCCTCAGGTTCCGCTCCTCCTCGCCGACCACCACGATCTTATCGGTCTCCGGGGCGCTCCGCTGGTAGAGGATGTCGGCCTCCATCGACTCCTCGTAGCCGCATCTAGGGCATCTCCGAACCCTCTCCTTCCTGTCCACCATGAGGGCAGACCCACACCTAGGACAGAACTTCATCCCCTTAAAACTCTCCCAGCGTTTTCCTTTACGCCTCTAAGCGACTTTTAAGTCTTTTGTTTCGACCACGCCTCGGCGATGAGTCCCGCCACCCTCAAGGCCTCAGGCGTCGTCTCCCCCCGCCTCGTGGAGGCCCTCAGGACGGCGGAGGCCTCCAGGCTTCTCAACCCCACCGAGAGGACGTGGAGCCTCGAACCCCCGAGCTCCAGCTCGAAGCCTATCGCATAGATCCCCTCAGGGGGCTCGGGCCAGCTGGGCTGCCTGGAGAGGGCGATTACGGGCCTCTCAGCCTCCCTCCTGAGCCCATAGGGGTCCGGCCTCAGGCCCTCAAGCTGCTCGTCTTGGAGGAGGATGACCCTTATCTGGGGGTGGTGGGGTGACGCCCTCACCGCCTCGGCGATCCCCCTAGTCGGCTCCTCCCCCCCTCCCAGGCGTAGGGCCAGCACTCCGTCCAGCCAGAGGGAGCCCCTGTAGACGACGCCGACGACGGTGTATCCATCGTCTCTAGGCCTCGAGGCCAGGCCTAGAACCCTTATCTCCCTCTTAACCCTCCTAAGCCTGGTTATCCCCATCCCCCTCGCCGCTTCTCTCCAGCTCCCCCTTGAAGGCTGAGAGGAACTCCCCCAGCTCCGCCTTGGCCCTCTCAGCTGCGTCGATGAGGGCCTGCTCCGGGGTTTTGGCCCCCTTCATCTCGACGAAGAGGATGGAGTAGTCCATGAGGGGGTGGGGCTTGGCGTATCCCGCCATCTTCACCTCCTCGTCCCTGAGGAGGGCGCTCTGGAGGAGGTTGAGCAGTGTATGCCCCTCCCCCCCCACCGCCAGCTCCAGGTGGCCCTCCCCCCGCTTCAAGACCTTAAGCCTCATGCCAACTCCTCCACGCCGTAGGTTCTCGCTATCTTCCTCCTCTCAACCCTTCCACAGCGGGGGCAGACGAGCTTCATCCTCCTCTGCTGGAGCAGTGAACCACACTTCGAGCAGAAGGCGTAGATGACCCCATACCTGGGGCCCTCCAGGGAGAGCTGCGTGATCCTGTTCCTCGTGTTCACCACCCTCGCCTTTATGATGTCGCCGCTCCTGAGGGCGAGGTTCATGTTCTTCACGTTGATGCCGACGCTGGAGATGTGGATGACGCCGCTGAAGGGGGGTGAGACCTCCACGCCCCCGATGTAGAAGATCTCGACGTTGGCCGTCCTCCCCTTCACCGAGCCCACCTCGCCGATGATCTCCGAGCCCTCCTCGGGTAGGAGGGGGGTCCTCGTCTTCTTGGCGACCTTCACCTCCCTCCTATCCAGATCGAATTGGATGTCTCCCAGCTCCGCCGCCCTCACCACGCCGTCGTCCTGATAGGCTCCGGGGCCGTCGAGGAACTCCTCTATCACGGCCAGCTCATCGCCAGGTAGGACGAGTCCCCTCCTCAGCCTCCTCACTCCCCTAGACATGCCGGCCTCCACCGGCTCGCCCACTAATTCTCCCCTCCCCCATTTAAACCCTTAGGGCCCTCAACCCTGTAGATGTCCACCTCCACCAGCCTCCTGGGTCTGCGGTGGAAGGGGAACATGTGGGGTATCTCCATCTCCATCTGGAAGAGCGCCGACACCCTCCCACCCCGTTCCTCGACGTATCTGAGGATGAAATCCCTCGTGCTGCTCTTATGGATGGTGTAGACGGCCTCCGCCACCCTCAGGGCCTCCTCGAGGAACTCCACGTCGGCGTGCCTCCGCCTGGTGCCGAAGGGTGGGTTCATCACCACCGTGTCGAAGACGGGTCGGAGGGGTGCGATGTCGCCGACGAGGAGGTGGAGGCGCCCCGAGACCGCCGTCTCCTCGGCGTTCTCCCTGGCGACGGAGATGGCTGTGGGGTCGATGTCCACCCCCACGACGGCCTGGGCTCCCAGGAGGAGGGCTCCTATGCCCAGTCTACCCGTGCCGCAGCCGAGGTCGGCGACGAGGCGGCCCTCGACGTCGTCGTAGATATACCTCGCCGTGAAGAGGAGTTCAGCCGCCACCCTCGGCGGCGTGGTATACTGCTCCAGCTCCGGGTCTGGATGGGGGTGAGGTCGAAGGGCCCTCAGGGCCTCCTCCAGCTCCCTCCTAGGTATGATCTCCTCATCATCTCCTCCCAATCCACCACCCCCATCATCACGTAGGCCTCCTGCAGGGTGATCATCGGCCTCCTCAGCTCTGGTAGTCCATCTAGGGCGATCCTGGGGCAGGCGGTGTCGATGAAGGCCTCGAGCTCCGTGAAGTCGTTGAGGATGTCAGCCCTCACCACATCTAGGGCGATGATGGCCGCCTCCCACCCCCTCCTCTCCAGCTCTCCCCTCAGCTCCTCAGCCTCTCGGATTCGCCTCTGACCGGGCTTCACGCTCACCACCACGCCGATCCGCCGGGCCTCTCTAACCCTCTGGATCGCCGCCATCCTCCTCCTCAGCAGCCTCCTCACCTCCCCCTCCCCTATGCGGGTGGCCCCTCCCCCGTAGGGGTCCGCCGCCACCACCTCCCTACCTGTGGCGAGGGCGAGGCCGAGGGGGTGGAAGCGCCCTCCGCCTATGAAGAGGAAGCCGTCGACCTCCTCGGCGATGGAGAGGGCCGTCGAGGAGGCGCAGCCCAACACCTGGCCGTCGTGGGGCGTCCATCCCCCGCCTCCGCCGAGGAGGGCTTCAAACCCCCACCCCTCCAAGACCTCGGCCGCCCTCGGCAGGAGGTGGACGTGCTGAACCGTGGAGGCCAGGCCGACTCTCCTCCACCCCTCTAGAGGGGGCAGAGCTCTCCGGAGGAGGGCGTCGACGTCGAAGTCGGCTCTCAGCTCCACGTAGAGGACGGGGACCTCCCCGTCGGGGAGCAATCTGCTGTGGCCGTAGTGGATGATGAGGTCGACGCCGAGCGCCTCCGCCTCTGCGAGGGCGATGTCGCATCCCCCGTAGCAGGAGCCGCCGGAGATGTAGGCCTCGACGCCGGCTCTCTCCTCCACCTCCCTCATCAGCCCTAGGGCCCTGGGTCTAAGGCCCTCGGGGAGCTGGATCAACACCCTCTCGGCCTTCTTCTCGGCGATCTCCCTCAGCACCCTCTCCATCTCGAAGTCGTAGGAGACGGCCAACCTGGTTCATGTCTAAGAGTCTCTACGTCCCTTAATAATCCCTGAGAGCGGGGTCGCCGCCTAGGATGGGGGCTGAGCCGTGGATAGGGGCGTGATCCTGATCCTCGAGGGTATCGGGAACTTGGCTGAGGCCCTCCTGAGGGCCTCCTTGGCCACCTGGACGGCGTCTTCGTCCACCTTCACCACCATGAGGCTCTGGCCACGCTTAACCCTCGCCGCCGTCCCCGCCGGCTTCCCATAGGGTCTACGCATCCCGTCCTGGAACCTGTCGGCCTGGGCGACGGCGAGCCTCCTCTTCTCCCTCAGGACGTGGTGTGGATAGGGGACGATCTGGAGGAGGTAGTTCTCCCTCCCCAGATTCTTCTCCAGATACCTGTTGGCCGCCAGCCTGGCGGCCTCCAGGGCGTTATGCCTTACCTGGGCGTCCTTCAGAGTTAGGAGTTCCACGACGTACTCAAACTCCCTGTTGGGGTTTCCCATGGTGAACTTGACTATCCTCAGCCCTGGCACTCCGCCCATATACTCCCTTCTAGTATAGGGCATCCTCTTTATCGTCCTGTAGTTCTTCGCCTTCAAGTCCATCGATCCTCCCTAACGGGGGTTTAAAAAGCTGACTCCTAGGTGGGCCTGGTGAAGAGGAGGTACTTCTCCTCCTCAGACAGCTCCTTCAAAACCCTCCTAGTCAGAAGCTTCACGGGGTCGGGGATGTTCACCCTGCTCTGGAGGTCCTGGAAGCTCTCGAAGGGTCTCCGCTCCCGCTCCTCCAGTATCTGCCACATCAACTTCTTACCGATGCCCGGGATCAGCTCCAGGGCGTGCATCTTCGGCGTGACGGGCTGAGACCTGTTGAAGAACTCTATGAACCTCCTCTCCTTCGATCTGATGATCTCCTCTATGACGCCGGGAAGCTCCGCCTTGGCGGTGGCCGTCAACTCGTCGTAGGAGATGCGGCCGAGGATGTGGTCCACCTTGGTTCTCCCCACCCTGCCGACGTAGAGGCGTTCCCCTAGGCTGATCTCGGCGTCCTTCTTCGGCGTGGCCTCCAGCAATGTGAAGTAGGTCTCGCCCACCAGCTGTATCACGCCCCTGCCGTAGCCGTATCTAGGCGCCCCAGGTCTGCCGTGGGGCATCTGATCGAGGACGTAGGCGTACTCCTCGTACTTCTTTCCCTCCCTCTCCATCCTCCTTCTCCCCGCTACTCAGAAGTAGCCTTAGACCTGTATTTCTCTATGATCCCCAGCAGGGCCTCTATGGTCTCCTTGGAGATGATGCGCTGTCGGCCTAGGAAGGTTCTCAGCTCCTCGACGCTGCCGGGGAGGCAGTTGGCTATCTGAACCGCTATGCTCCTCTCCAGGCCGCTCTCCACCAGCTCCTCCACCAGCCTTGAGGCCTCCTCAGCGGGGAGCTTCGAGAACTTCGAGGTGTAGTCCATCACCCTCCTCTGCAGTGGGTCCAGCTCCTCCAGGGCCTCCAGTATCCTCCTCGCCTCGGCGACGGTGATCTCCCTCCGCTCCATCGTGTTCATGTGATATGCCTCCTCAGGTGCTCCGGCCTGGCTATGATGAGCTTCACCTTCCTCCTCTGAGGTATCTCCACCACGTAGGCCCTACCCCGCTTCTCGACGATGGTCCCCACCTTCCCCTGGAATCTCTTATGGGGCATACCCTTGTGAGTCGTCGGATTGATGTCTATGACGACACTGTCGCCCACCTCATAGTCCTCCAGAAGCCTACTGAGGGGTATCTTACCCCTCTCCCTCACGGGTTTTCGGAGCTTACTCCTCGTCTTCCTCCTCGGCCCCTTGGAGTGCCTCCCCATCTCCCATCATCCTAGCTTGAATCTCTGAAGCTGCTTGAGGAGTCTACGCCTCCCCCTCAGCTGCTTCAGCATCTTTCTCATGGTGTTATACTGTTTTATAAGTTCTCTCACATCCCTCTCCTCGGTTCCGCTTCCCCTGGCGATCCTCCTGATCCTGGAGGCGTTGAGGATGCGTGGGTTCTCCCTCTCCTCAGGCGTCATCGACTGGAGGATGTACCTCCACCTATCCAGCCGCTCCTCGGCGACGTCGAAGACCTCGCCGGGGAGCTCATAGCCGACGCCGGGGATCATGGAGAGCACCCTCCTCAGGGGGCCGAGCTTCTTCACCGCCTCCAGCTGGCAGTAGAGGTCGTCTAAGGTGAGTTTCCCCGAGAGGATGGCTCTAGCCTCCCTCTCGGAGACCGAGACCTCGGCCTCCCGCACCCTCCTCACGAGGCCCTCTACGTCCCCCATGCCGAGGAGACGCCCTATAAACCTCGGCGGGTCGAAGGGCTCCAGGTCGTCCACCTTCTCCCCGGTCCCTATGAACTTTATCGGCGCCCCTGTGGCGGCGACGCTGGAGAGGGCGCCTCCCCCTCTAGCTGAGCCGTCGAGCTTCGCCACGATTATAGAGCCGATGTCCGTCGCCTCCTTGAAGGCTGAGGCCTGGGAGGCGGCCTGCTGCCCTATGGTGGCGTCGATGACGAGGATCACCTCCCTCGGCCTCAGGGCCTCAGCTATCCTCCTCATCTCCTCCAGGAGGGGCTTCTCCTCCTTATGCCTCCCGGAGGTGTCGATGATGACGGCCTCATGCCCCCCAAAGCGCTCCACGCCCCTCCTGGCGATCTCTAGGGGGTCTCGACCCTCGGGGTCGCCGTAGAAGTCGACCTTGATGGACTCGGCCAGCTGCCTCAGCTGGTCGTAGGCCCCCGGCCTGAAGGTGTCGGCGCAGATGAGGGCCGTCTTGAAGCCCCTCCTCTGTAGATACCGCGCCAGCTTCGCCGCCGTGGTCGTCTTCCCCGAGCCCTGTATCCCTATGAGCATGTAGATGTTCTGGACGCCTGGCTTGAGGTCGAGGGGTTGGGGTCTCTCCCCCACCAGCCGGGTCAGCTCCTCGTAGATCACCCTCACGAGATGCTCCCGGCGGCTTATGCCCGGTGGAAGCTCCTCGAAGGCCCGCTCCTCGATGCGCCTGGAGAGGTCGAAGACGAGTTTCACATCCACATCGGCCTGGAGCAGGGCCCGCTGGAAGTCCCTTATGAGGCCCTTAACCACCTCCCTGTCGACCGTCGGCGCCCTCAGCACCCTCTTGACGGCCTCGTAGAGGGAGGACCCCAGCTTCTCCAGCACCATCTTCAGCTCTTCCCTATTTGATCCCCCTCACCTTCATGTAAAGGTTGCCTCAACCCT
>LUCA01000007.1:14615-20064 GCA_001593875.1 Candidatus Bathyarchaeota archaeon B23 | reverse complement strand
CAGGGGGGAGATCGCCGAGGCCATTGTCGAGGAGATGGAGAGACACGGCGGCCTATTAACGGCTGAGGACCTGGCGATCTATGAGCCCATCGTCCTCAGGCCCACGCTCGGTAGCTATAGGGGCTACGACATCCTCTACGACCCCAGCCACGCGGGGACGACGCTGGTGGAGATACTCAACATCCTAGAGGGCTACGACCTGAGGGGCTATGGCTTCGGCTCCTTCGAGCACGTCCACCTCGTCGCAGAGGCCATCGCCCTGGCCTACGCCGACAGATTCGAGTATATGGGGGACCCCGGCTTCGTCGAGGTGCCCCAGAGGGGGATGGTCTCCAAGGCCTATGCGGAGGAGCAGCGTAGACGCATCAGCTTCGAGAGGGCTGTGGAGGTGAAGCCTGGAGATCCCTGGCCCTACGATGGCTGCACCACGGCGCTGGCCGTCGTCGACGAGGATCGAAACGCCGTCGTCATCAACCAGACCCTCGTCAACGCCTTCGGCTCCGGGGTCGTCGTCCCCGGGACGGGGATAGTCCTCAACAACGCCATGTACGGCCTGAACCCGGAGCCGGGATACGCCAACTCCATCGATGGACGGAAGCGGCGCATCCAGAACGTCTGCCCCACCATACTGCTGCAGGGCGACGAACCCTATCTGGCCGTCGGGGCGCCTGGTGGGAGAGCCATCCAGACGTCCATCGCCCAGGTCATCCTCCACGTCGTCGACTTCGATATGGACATACAGTCGGCGATAGACGCCCCGAGGATCACCAGGGAGGTGGGCGAGATGCTGCTGGACAGCCGCTTCCCCGAGCAGACCTATAGACGGCTGTTGGAGGTGGGCCATAGGGTGGTCTACATCAACAAGGAGCTGGCCAACTGGGCTAGACCCGTCGGAATAGTCTACGACAGGGAGAGAGGCCTCCTCTACGGCGGCGTAGAATACCACTTCCTAGGCTTCATATCCGAGGCCGTAGGCTACTAGCCCCTCCCTCTTTCTACCCCCTTTATTAGTCTCGAGAGGAGAGTCGGTAACGATGTCGAAGAGCTGTATAGACCTCATCCTGGAGCGGAGGAGCATAAGGCGCTACCGAGGCGAAGCCATCCCCGAGGAGGTTTTGATGAAAATCCTGGAAGCCGGTAGGAGGAGCCCCTCGGCGGCGAATCGCCAGCCCTGGCACTTCGTCGTCGTCACCGATGAGGGGCTGAAGGCGAAGCTGGCGTCGGGGAGATACAACCGCTTCATCAGGGAGGCCGCCGCCGTCATCGTGGGCGTCGCCCTCCCCTACGACTCGGTGTCGAGGCGATGGGCCGTCGTCGACGTCACCATAGCGATGCAGAGCATGGTCCTCGCCGCCTGGGTTCAGGGCGTCGGCTCCTGCTGGATCGGAGACTTCAGGGAGGGGGAGGTTAAACGGCTGCTGGGCATACCCGACGAGGCGAGGGTGATAGCCCTCCTAACCCTCGGCATCCCAGCTGAGACGCCCCCACTCAGGCCGAAGAGGAGGCTTGAGGAGATCGTCCACCACAACCAGTGGTGAGGCGTTTCTCCTATCGCCTCCATCTCAGATGGAGGGCTCCGGGATCGCAGGAGGCGTAGCAGTCGAGGCATCGATAGCAGTCCTCGGAGTCGAAGCGGCCTCCGGTGGGGCAGACCCTGAGGCAGGCGTCGCAGCCGGTGCAGCCCTCACCCCGCTCCAGGTGGAGGAGGCTCAGCCTATTGGAGAGGGAGAGGAGGAGGCCGAAGGGGCAGAGGTATTCGCACCAGGGCCTGTAGAGGGAGATGGAGGCGATGAGGAAGAGGAGGATGAGGGCCAGCTTGAGGGGGAGGAGCCCTCTTCGATGTATGTGGAGGGGGAGCCAGAGCCCTGAGAGGGGCTTCAGGCCGAGGGTGATGAGGGCTGCCTCCAGCATGAGGTAGAGGAGGAGGGCTGCGAGGATATACCTCAAGAGCCGTAGGGGCCTCGCCGCCCCTCTATTTAGGCTTCCTCGATGTAGGAGGGAGCTGAGAAGGCCGAAGGGGCAGAGGAGGCCGCAGAAGGTTCTGCCCAGCAGCGTCGAGGAAGCCACCAGGGTTGCGAAGAGCCAGGGCCTCAGGAGGCTGAAGGCGCAGCGTAAAGGGCAGACCTGGCAGAGGAGGAAGGGGACGGTGAAGGGGCAGGCGGCTAGGCCGCCGAGAGGCATGAGGGGGAAGCCGCCGATGAGCATGACCGGCCCCAGGAGGACGAGGGAGACCGACTTCACGGCCCATAGGAGGCCCCTGATCCCCCTTCGATGGACGGCCCTCACCACCATCCCACCCCCCAGAATAGCTGCGAGGCCATCAGCCTCACGCCCAGGAGGATCAAGAGAGCCCCACAGACCCTCCTGAAGAGGCTGTAGACCCTCCGGTCTCTGAAGATGAGGCGGGGGAGGAGGCCGGCCGCCACGCCGAGGGCGATGATGGGGGTGATGAGGGCCGAGCCCAGGCCGAAGCAGAGGGCGGAGAGGGCCCCCATGAGGGGGCCGCTGGCTGAGAGGGTGATGTAGGTGAGCACCCCTAGAAGGGGGGCGCAGGGGGTTATGCCGACGATGAAGCCCAGGAGGCCCATGCTCATCAGGTCTCCCTCGATGAGGAGCTTGGAGAGGGGGATCAACATGGGCGGCCTCAACTCGCCGCCGAGGAGGATGAGGATGCCCAGGAGGATCACGAGGAGGCTCCCCAGGAGCCAGAGGAGGGGGGCGAGGCCGCCGCTGATGAGGGCTATAAATCTACCCGATAGGCCGGCGAGGAGGCCTAGAAGCATGTAGGCCGTGAGCCTTGAGAGGGAGAAGGTGAGGGCGGCCCTGAGGCCGCCGAGCCAATCCTCCCTGGCGCCGGCGATGTAGGGGAGGAGGAGGGGGAGGCAGAAGAGGGAGCATGGCCCCACCCCGAGGGTTAGACCCATGAGAAATAGCTCTAGGAGGCCCTCCATCTAAAGTAGGCTTCCCCCTCCCCCTCTTAAAAGGAGTTGGATGAGGAGGTCGACATATATTCAGCCGAGCCCTCCATGATCCCGAGACGTATTGGATGGGAGGCTACGCCTAGGCCTCGAGGTGGCAGCTCTAGCAGCCTTCACCCTCGTGGGGATAGCCCTCATAGCCCCGAGGCTCTTCTCCCCCCTCCTAAACCCCTCGAGGATGACGATGTGGGAGGCGATGTACTACACCAGGCTCGACGGCAGGCGGGTTCAGTGTGAGCTCTGCTTCCGCAGATGCATCATACCCCCAGGGGAGAGGGGCTTCTGCGGAAACAGGAAGAACGTCGACGGCCGACTATACACCCTCGTCTACGGGAAGCCGGCGGCCCTCCAGATCGATCCGATCGAGAAGGAGCCCCTCTTCCACGTCCTCTCCGGAAGCCGAATCCTCTGTGTAGGGACGGCGGGCTGCAACTTCAGATGCAGCTTCTGCCACAACTGGCATCTCTCCCACATGAAGATAGAGCAGCTGAAGTATTATCGGCTGACGGCGGAGGAGCTGGTCGACCTCGCCGGCTCCCACGGCTGTGTGGGCCTCCACTTCACCTACAACGAGCCGACGGTCTTCTACGAGTATATGCTGGCCGTGGCCAAGGAGGCGAAGAGGAGGGGCGTCTACTTCGGCTTCCACACCAATGGGGCCATCAACCCCGAACCCCTCAGGGAGCTCCTGCAGTACACCGACAGCGTCACCGTCGACCTCAAGGCCTTCGACGAGGAGTTCTATGAATACGTCACCGAGCCGACGGAGAGGTTCAAGCCCTCGACTCCGCCCCTGGAGGCGGTCTTGAGGACCCTCAGGATCGTCAAAGAGGAGGGGGTGTGGCTGGAGGTGGTCTACCTGGTGATACCGACGCTCAACGATGATATGGGGGAGGTGAGGGAGATGTGCCTATGGATGAGGGAGAACCTGGGCGAGGACGTCCCGCTGCACTTCAGCAGGTTCATCCCAGCCTGCAAGCTTACGAAGCTGCCGCCTACGCCCGTCGAGACCCTTGAGAGGGCGAGGGAGATAGCCCTGGAGGCCGGGTTGAGGTATGTCTACATCGGCAACGTCCCGGGGCATCCCGCCGAAGACCTCTACTGCCCCCACTGCGGCGAGCCCCTCATCTTGAGGTTCCAATTCACCGTCATGGAGTATAGGCTTGTGGGCGGCAGATGCCCCGACTGCGGCTATGAGATCCCCGGGCTATGGAGTAGGGAGAAGGTGAAGTCGACGGGGGCCTATAGAAAGAAGTAGGAGGAGGCTGGAGGCCTTCAGGGTGAGGACGGCGAGGGAGGCGCCCCAGAAGCCGTGGAGGGGGATGAGCCAGATGCTGGAGGCCAGGGCGCCGAGGCAGCCTCCCAGGAGGTCTAGGGCGTAGAGGAGGCCGGCCACCCCTCCGACGCCTCCCCCGGCTCTGAGGGCTAGGTGGCCGGCGAGGGGGAACTCCAGGCCGACGAGGAGGCCGCCTAGGCAGCTGAGCAGCGGTAGAAGCCACCTGGCTAGGGGGGTGGAGGGGAGCTCCACGGCTAGGGGAAGCATCACGATGTAGGCGGCCACCAGGAGCTCCACCTTTAGGAGCGTCTTGAGGCTCCCGAGCCTCGAGACCCTGCGGCTCATGTGGAGGCCTCCCAGGGTGAGGCCCAGCATGAAGCTGGCTGAGACGACGCCCAGCTCCTGGTATAGGTAGCCGCAGAGGATCTGGTAGGCGTAGAGGGTGAGGATGCTGATGGTCATGCCGGCCACGCCGGTGGTCAGGACGGCGGCCGCCACGGATGTCGAGGGGGAGACACCCCTCACGGCGAGGAGGAGGCATAGGAGGAGGGGGAGGGGGAGCCACCTCAACCCCAGGCGGCTGAGAAGCCTGAAGAGGGGCGTGGAGGAGGGATTGACGAGGGAGTTCCAGAGGGCCAGATCGTAGAAGACGGCGAGGGGCCTATCATCCCTATTCGCCATCGCCCCAGCCTCGCCGAGGTAGGCGAGGCCGATCTCCCTCCTAACGGGGTCGAAGAGGTAGTTTAGGTAATCCAGCGTCAAGGCCCTCGTCTCCACGCCCCGCTCCAGCAGCCTCCCCTGGAGCTCCACGGCGTCGTAGGTGAGGGCTAGATCCCTGGAGGCTATGAGGAGGTTGTAATCCCCTGGGACGGCGAGGCGGTGGGGGAAGACGGCCCTCAAGGCCTCGTAGACGCAGCGGTTTCTCTCAGCCATCTCCAGGGGTATATGCGCCGGGGAGGAGGGGAGGATGAGGGAGAAGACGCCCCCCTCCCCCAGAAGACCCTCAACCTCCCCGAAGAACTCCTGGGTGTAGAACCTATTCAACTGAAGCGTGGAGGGGGAGGGGAGGTGGAGGATGACGACGTCGTAGGATGTAGGGGAGGCCTTCACGAAGAGCCTTCCATCGAGGTTCACCACCTCCACCCTCGGATCGGAGAGCACTCCAAGGGCCCTATCGGAGTAGGCTCCACCGAGC
>LUCA01000007.1:0-14561 GCA_001593875.1 Candidatus Bathyarchaeota archaeon B23 | reverse complement strand
GACGCCGCCGAGGCCTTCCCCTATGAGGAGGACCCTCCTCGGCGAGGGGTGGTATAAGAGAGGGAGATGGGCCGCCAACTCGACGTAGGCGACGTCGGGGTTGGGCGTGGTGAAGAGGGGGAGGCCGTTGACCCAGAAGTCGAGCTGGCCGTCGGCCCTGGTTACGGCGATGTTCCCATAGATGGAGTTCTCATGGTGCAGCAGCTTCAGCCCGCTCCAGAGCCATCGATAGGAGGCCTCATCGACGGCGTCCACCAGCCCCGAGGGGAGGGCGAAGAGGCCGAGGATCACCAGTAGGAGGGGGAGGGCCATCAGAGCCCTCGGACGGGGAGCCCTGAACCATAGGAGGATCAAGGCGAGGGAGAGGTTGAGGAGGGAGAGGGCGACGCTCATCTCCAATACGTGGAGGCGGTGGACGAGGAGGAAGGTGAAGAGCAACCCGCCGAGGACAGACCCCAGGGACTCCAGGACGTAGACGAGGCCGATGGAGGAGGAGGGGTCACGCCCCGAGGAGTAGACCCTACAGCCCAACGTGAACTGCAGGCCGTGGAGGGAGCAGAAGGGCAGCAGGACCAGGAAGGTGGAGTAGAAAGTCTTGAGGAGCCCCACCACCTCGCCCCTAGGGGCCAGCGATCCAGCTAAGGACCTCACCAAGAGGATCTGCAGGGGGAGGATGAGGGCCACAGCCATCAGCGTCGAGGCGAGGAGGAGGACATCATCTCCACGCCCCTCCGACAATCTCCCGAGGCCCCAGCTCCCAAGGGCGATGGTCAGAAGCCAGTTGATGAAGATGACGCCTAGGATGAGCTCGTTTCCGCAGAGGACCACCATGAACTCCCTGAAGAGGAGAACCTGGCTTAGGGAGCAGCTCACCCCCATAACCAGGAAGACGACCATGAATCTCCTCAAATCGATCAAGAGCGGATAGGGGACACAACGATTTAAAGAAAAGGTGAACCCTATTGGGTTCCCCTCATCTTCAAGGCGTTCTCCAGCAGCCTCAGGGTCCCCAGCTCCTCAGGGTCCACATCCCCCTCGCTGCTCCCCTCAGGGTGAGGGCTGAAGAGGATGACTAGGCCCTCCCCATAGGGGGCTGAGACTATGGCCGCAGAGCCGTCCTCATAGACGGCCGCCACCTCCACCCCCCTCCCCGGCTTCATATGAGGGCCGTTCTGATACCAGATGCTGATGGTCTCAGGGCAGCCCTCCACCAGGGGATGCCCCGGGTCGACGACCTCGACCTCGACGACGCCGATGCCTCGCAGCCTCACATTCGTCACGTTGATGATGCCCAGGCCCTCCGGCCTACCTGGAGCCTCAACCCGTCGAGCCGCTATGTAGGCTCCGGCGCAGATGCCGATGTAGAGGCCGCCACCCTGGACGAAACCCCTAATCTCCTCCAGGCCCTCGACCCCCAGGGCCGAGACCATCTCAGCCGTATAGCCTCCAGGTATGATGAGGACAGCGCACCCCCGCCTCAGCCCCCCTCGGAGGATGTAGCCCTCATCCACCTCCCGGTAGTGGACGCCGATCCTCTCCAGGGCCGCCTCGACGTCCCCCGCCAGAACCGCCCCGGAGCCCGCGTAGACGCAGACCTCCGTCGCCCCCCTCCAAGCCCCAAGCTCCATGGCCACTCCGATAGCGATGGGGATGAAGATTAGAAAAAGCAGACGCCTCGACCAGGTCATCTCGGCTAGAGCGTCCTCAGTATCCACCTCTCCTTGGCGTACCCCGTCTCCTTGGAGGGCTGTTCTAGGGTTAGGTCCTCGATGTCAGCCCTCAGGCCGCAGAGCTCCTTGAGGGCGGCGAACATCAGATTCGTCATTATGTGGCTTGGGCTGGCTCCCTCCTCCACCAGCCTTATGGAGGACTCGATGACGGAGACGCCGAACATCTCTATGACGACCTCATCCTCGCTCACCTTCGTCAGCTGTATCTTGGCCATGTACCCCATCTCCTCCAGGAACTCGCCGACCCGCTTCAGGATGTCGTAGGGCTCACGGCTCGGGAAATCGATGCGCCTCCGCAGCTCCCTAAAGCCGATCTCGCCGACCCGTCGGAAGAACTCCTCCGCCGCCTCCTTGCCATAGAGCTCCGAGTAGGCCTTACAGATGTTGTAGTTGACGAAGTCTAGGAACTCAGGCCTCACCATCCTGATGGGAGTCTCCTTCGACAACTCAAACCCCGAGATAACCTCCCCTTCGAGGACTTATCTCTTTCCCGTCTTCGATATGGTTGTGTTCGTGGTGGGGGGATCACCCGCCTCTCCGGGGTTGGCGTCGAGATATGAAGTGGAGGACGACCTATTCATCGAGGAGTTTCCTGGCGATCAGTCTATCCTCCTCGACCGGTTTAGGGTCTTCCTGCCCCAGGAGTACCCCTTCATCCTCTTGGAGACCCCGAAGCCGCAGGCGGCGCATCGCTTCTTCCTGATGTGGTAGGCTCTTCTGCCGCAGCGTCTACACCGGATGTGAATCCTCTTTCCATGGTGGATGGCGTGCTTCGTCGGCATGCCCTTCACCTTAAGGTGGCGGGGAGATCATCACGACGTTGTCTCCCCTGAGGATGATGGTGCCGATCTTCTTCGTCTTCTCCGGGTTGCTGATATCCTCCGCATCCTTCAGGACGAGGTTGATGTGTTGATCGAAGCCCTCCAGGACTCCCCTGAGCACCCTGCCGCTTCTCAGCTTTATCAACACCGTCTTCCCGAGGCTTCTCTCCAGGACCTCGTCGATCATCTCAGCCACTCAGATGCTCCTCCGTGTGTTATCGAATAAGTAGGGTTTTGATATTAAGGTTTTACTCACTTAAAGGAACTATCATTTGAAACTTATGAGTTTGAGATGTGGAATATAAGGATCGACCATATACTACCTCCCTAAACATTTATTAACGGGTGTTCGACCTCCATTATAGCCTTTGGAGGTTAAGACGGCTTTTAGTCGTGGGTTGGGGGGAATCGGATTTAGTGAGGGTGAGCGATAATCCCATGTTTAAGCCTCTCTTCCAATGGAGGGGTGAGAGTGGAGGGAATGACCTTAACTGATAGGGATTATTGGGAGGTTATGAAGGCCTTCTTCAGGGAGGAGGGCCTCGTCCGCCAGCACCTGGAGAGCTACAACGAGTTCGTGAGACACACGCTCCAGAGGATCATCGACGAGATCGGCGGCATGATCATAGAGGTTCCGGGGAGGAACTACGAGGTCAGATTCGAGACCATAGAGGTGGGGAAGCCCAAGATCACCGAGGTGGACGGCACGGAGAGGGAGGTCTACCCAAAGGAGGCGAGGATCAGAAATCTCACCTACTCCGCCCCGCTCTACCTCGACATCGTCCTCAGCGACGGGGTGAGGGAGACCTTTGAGAGGGTTCACATAGGGGAGCTCCCCGTCATGGTCAAATCAGACCTCTGCGTCCTATCGAGATTCTCGAGGGACGAGCTCATCAGGATCGGTGAAGACCCCGACGAGGTGGGGGGATACTTCATCATCAACGGCTCCGAGAGGGTGATCGTCGCCCTCGAGGACCTCGCCCCCAATAGGGTGCTGGTGGAGATCGATGAGAGGGGATCCAAGCCCGTCTACAGGGCGAAGGTCTTCTCCACCACCGTAGGCTTCAGGGCTCGCATAGAGATGGTCATCAAGTCCAAGGGGGAGATGGAGGTCTCCATCCCAGGCGTCCCCGTCCCCATACCCCTCATCGTCCTGATGAGGGCCCTCGGCGTCGAGACCGATAGGGAGGTCGCCGAGATGGTCTCCCTCGACGAGGAGATCATCAACGAGCTGGAGGCCTCCTTCAGGGCCGCCGCCGACGTCCAGAGCGTTGAGGACGCCATCCTCTACATCGGCAACAGGGTCGCCTACGGCCAGGTGAGGGAGTTCAGGGTCAAACGCGCTGAGACGGTCATCGATCGAAACCTGCTCCCCCACCTCGGGAGGGAGTCGAGGGATCGCATAAAGAAAGCTTACTACCTCGCCGAGATGGCCTCCAGGCTGATAGAGCTGAAGCTGGGCAGGCGGAAGGAGGACGACAAGGATCACTTGAAGAACAAGCGCATCAAGCTGGCGGGCCCCCTCCTGGCGGAGCTCTTCAGAAGCGCCTTCTGGAGCCTCTACAGGGATATGAGATACCAGCTCAGGAGGATGAGCAGCAGGAGGAAGGGCATCATCCTCTCAGCCGCCGTCAGACCCGGCATCATCACCAGCCGCCTACAGCACGCCCTCGCCACCGGCAACTGGAGGCGGGGCCGTGTCGGCATGACCCAGCTCCTCGACCGAACCAACACGCTGTCGACCATCAGCCACCTCAGACGTATCCAGTCGCCCCTCAGCCGGAGCCAGCCCAACTTCGAGGCCCGAGACCTCCACTCAACCCACTGGGGTAGGCTCTGCCCCAACGAGACGCCTGAGGGAGCCAACTGTGGATTGGTGAAGAACCTCGCCCTCATGGCGACGGTCTCCAGGGGCGTCTCCCCCGAGGGGGTTAAACGGCTACTCGTCTACCTCGGCGTCGTCCCCGTGGAGACGGCTGACAGGGAGACGAGGCAGGGCGCCAAGGTCTTCGTCGACGGCACCCTCCTAGGCTATACGACGATACCTGAGAGGCTTGTCGAGGAGGTGAGGGAGCGCCGCCGCAAGGGCGAGATCAGCGACGAGGTGAACATCGCCTACTACAGGGGGCACAACGAGGTCTACGTCAACTGCGATGAGGGGCGCATCAGGAGGCCCCTCATCATCGTGAGGGATGGACGACCCCTCCTGAAGAAGAGGCATATCCGAAACATCGAGACAGGGAGGTGGAGCTGGAGCGACCTCATCAGGGAGGGGATCATCGAATACCTCGACGCCGAGGAGGAGGAGAACGCCTACGTCGCCCTCTCCGAGAGAGATGTCGCCCCCGGCCACACCCACATGGAGATCTCCCCCTACACGATCCTCGGTGTGACGGCCTCGCTCATCCCCTATGCGGAGCACAACCAGTCGCCGAGGAACACCTACGAGGCGGCGATGGCGAAGCAGGCTCCAGGGTTCTACGCCCTCAACTACAGGGAGAGAACGGATACGAGGGCTCACATCCTCCACTACCCCCAGAGGCCGCTGGTCTACACCAAGCCGATGGAGGTGCTGGGCTACAACGGGAGGCCGGCGGGGCAGAACTTCATCGTCGCCGTCCTCAGCTCCACCGGCTACAACATGGATGACGCCATCATCTTCAACAAGTCCAGCATAGAGCGCGGCCTCGGCCACTCGAGCTTCTACCGCATCTATAAGGCGGAGTGTAAGCAGTACCTCGGCGGGGCGAAGGATAGGCTGACGATCCCGGAGGCCGGCATCAGGGGCTACCACGGCGCCACGGCCTACAGGCTGCTGGAGGAGGACGGCATCGTCGCCACCGAGGCCGTGGTGAAGGGCGGCGACATCCTCATTGGCAGGGTGAGCCCGCCGAGGTTCCTGGAGGAGTATAGGGGCTTCGAGGTCAAGGGGCCGCAGCTGAGGGACACCTCCATCGGGGTGAGGCCGACGGAGGAGGGGGTCGTCGACACGGTGTTCATCACCAAGGACATCGAGGGCTCGCACTTGGTGAAGGTGAAGGTGCGCAGCCACCGGGTTCCGGAGCTGGGCGACAAATTCGTCTCGAGGCATGGTCAGAAGGGCGTCATCGGCATGGTGGTCCCCCAGGAGGATATGCCCTTCAGCATCCACGGCACCATCCCCGACATCATCATCAACCCCCACGCCTTCCCGTCGAGGATGACCGTCGGCCAGTTCATAGAGTCCATCGCCGGGAAGGTGGCCGCCCTGAGAGGCCAGTTCGTCGACGGCACCCCCTTCAGCAACGAGAAGGTCGACAGCCTCATGGAGGCCCTTAGGAGGCTGGGATTCAAGCCCAGCGGGAGGGAGCTGATGTACGACGGCGTCAGCGGCAAGATGTTCGAGGCCGAGGTCTTCATAGGCGTCGTCTACTACCAGAAGCTCCACCACATGGTCCTGGATAAGATACACGCCAGGGCCCGTGGACAGGTTCAGATGCTGACGAGGCAGCCGACGGAGGGCCGTGCGAGGGGTGGAGGCCTGAGATTCGGCGAGATGGAGCGAGACTGCCTCATAGGGCATGGAGCCGCGATGCTGCTGAAGGATCGACTGCTGGAGGAGTCGGACGCCTACATCATCTACATCTGCGAGCGCTGCGGGAAGATCGCCTACTACGACATGAGGCTGAGGCGCTACATCTGCCCCCTCTGCGGCGAGAAGGGGGTCGTGGAGCCCGTGACCGTCTCCTACGCCTTCAAGCTCCTCCTCCAAGAGCTCCAGAGCCTCTGCATATCGCCCACGCTGAGGCTGAGCGGGGAGGTGTAGTGATGTCGAAGATGATAGACGCCATCAGATTCGGCATCCTCTCGCCGGATGAGATCCGGAGGATGAGCGTCGTCGAGATCCAGACCTCTGACACCTATGATGAGGATGGAGCCCCCATCGCCGGAGGCCTCATGGACGGGCGGCTCGGCACCCTGGAGCCCAGGCAGCGATGCCGGACCTGCGGCAACATAGCGGCCAACTGCCCCGGGCATTTCGGCCACATAGAGCTGGCCGAGCCCGTCATCCACGTCGAGTTCGCGAAGCACATCTACCGGCTGCTCTCAGCCACCTGCCGAAGCTGCGGGGGGATCCTCCTCTCCGACAAGGAGATCGAGGAGTTGCGAGACGGGATGGAGGAGGATCGGAGGCTCTTCGGCGAGGTGAGGGATGAGACCTATGAGGGAGTCTTCAAGAAGGCGAAGAGCAAGAAGAAGAATAAGCGGTGCCCCCACTGTGGGATGCCTCAATTCGAGATAAAGTTCGTGAAGCCCACCTCCTTCTACGAGGTGAAGGAGGAGGCTGAGGAGGGGGAGGAGAGGGAGCCGAGGCTGAAGCCCGGCATGATCCGCGAGTGGTTTGAGCGTATATCCAATGATGACCTGAAGCTGCTGGGCTTCGACCCGGAGGTCGCCAGGCCCGAGTGGATGATCCTCCAGGTCCTCCCCGTTCCACCGGTGGATGTGAGGCCCAGCATCATCCTCGAGTCGGGCATCAGGGCCGAGGACGACCTGACGCATAAGCTCGTCGACATCATCCGCATCAATCAGAGGCTGAAGGAGAACATCGAGGCGGGCGCGCCGACGCTCATCATCGAGGACCTGGCGGAGCTCCTCCAGTATCACGTCACCACCTACTTCAACAACGAGGTCTCAGGCATACCGCCCGCCAGGCATCGATCGGGGAGAACCCTGAAGAGCCTGGCCCAGAGATTGAAGGGGAAGGAGGGACGCTTCAGGGGCAACCTCTCCGGCAAGAGGGTAGACTACTCGGCGAGGACCGTCATCTCCCCCGATCCGAATCTCGACATCAACGAGGTGGGCGTCCCCTTCCACATAGCGATGAGGCTGACGGTCCCCGAGTCGGTGACGGAGAGGAATATGGAGGAGATGCAGCGGCTCGTCGTCAACGGCCCCCACCGGTATCCGGGCGCCCTCTACATCATCAGGCCCGACGGGAAGCGCATCAGGCTGGAGTTCGTCGCCGACAGGGAGAAGCTCGCCGAGACTCTGGAGCCCGGATTCGTCGTCGAGCGGCATCTAAGGGACGGCGACATCGTCCTCTTCAACCGGCAGCCCAGCCTCCACAGGATGAGCATCATGGCCCACAGGGTGAAGGTGCTCCCCTACAAGACCTTCAGGCTTCACCTCGCCGTCTGTCCGCCCTATAACGCCGACTTCGACGGCGACGAGATGAACCTCCACGTCCCCCAGAGCAAGGAGGCCCAGACGGAGGCCCGTCTGCTGATGCAGGTTCAGGATCAGATCCTCTCACCCCGCTATGGGGCCCCCATCATAGGGGCGACGAAGGACTTCGTCACCGGCGCCTATCTATTGACCCGCAAGGAGACGATGCTGACGGCCGACGAGGTGGGGAAGCTCCTGGCGGCGACGGGCTACGAGGGGGCGATGCCCCAGCCGACGGTCGCCGACCCAGAGCCCCTCTGGTCCGGGAAGGATATCTTCAGTCTCTTCCTCCCCGAGGACTTCAACTTCGCCACCAGGGCGAGCACCTGCCGCCACTGCCCCGAGTGCCTGAGGGAGGAGTGCCCCTACGACGCCTACGTCGTCATCCAGCATGGGAGGCTGAGGATGGGGGTCATCGACAAGAACAGCATAGGGGCCGAGAAGGCTGAGACCATCTTCCACAGGATCGTCAAGGACTATGGCACCGACGTCGCCCACGACTTCCTCAACTCCATCTGCCGGCTGATCAACACCTTCCTCTCCATCAAGGGCTTCACCTACGGCCTCGACGAGCTGGAGGTGAGCGGGGAGGAGAGGAAGAGGATCAAGGCCGTGCTCCAGGAGATGGAGGAGAACGTCAGCCACCTCATAGAGGACTACAGGACGGGGAGGATGAGACGGCTGCCGGGGCGCACCCTGGAGGAGACCCTGGAGTTCGAGGTGATGAATGAGCTGGCGAAGGCGAGGGATAGGGCCGGAGAGCTCGTCGAGGCGAGGCTGGAGCTGGACAACGCCGGCGTCATCATGACCCGCACCGGAGCGAGGGGAAGCAGCCTCAACATAGGGCAGATGATGGGCTCCGTCGGCCAGCAGTCCATCAGAGGTAAGCGGATCACCAGGGGCTACCTCAACAGGACGCTCCCCCACTTCAGGGAGAACGACCCCAATCCGGCGGCCAGGGGCTTCATCTACAGCTGCTACAGGGACGGCCTCGACCCCCTGGAGTTCTTCTTCCACGCCATGGGAGGACGTGAGGGCCTCGTCGACACGGCCGTGAGAACCCAGCAGAGCGGATATATGCAGCGCCGCCTCATCAACGCCCTCGAGCACCTCAGAGTCGAATACGATGGGACGGTGAGGGACTCCATGGGGAACATCATCCAGTTCAGATACGGGGAGGACGGCGTCGACCCCGCCAAGAGCGACCACGGGAAGGCCGTCAACGTGGAGCAGCTCATCGAGAGGGTGAGGCTCGGCGAGGAGAGGGGGAGGCCGGCACCCCCCGAGTTCATCGAGGAGTGCGTCGGGGAGGTGGAGGGGAGGCTGCCCCTCAGCATCATAGAGGAGTTGAGGGGCCTCCTACCCAAGGCCGGATTGACGAGGGGAGGCGTCGAGAGGGTCATCGAGGGCGTCCTTCGGAGCTATGAGTTCAGCCTCGTGGAGCCTGGCGAGGCCGTCGGCACGGTGGCCGCCCAATCCATCGGCGAGCCCGGTACCCAGATGACGCTGAGGACCTTCCACTACGCCGGCGTCGCCGAGCTGAACGTCACCCTCGGCCTGCCGAGGCTGATAGAGCTGGTGGACGCCAGGAGGACGCCGTCGACGCCGACGATGACCATCTACCTGGACGAGGAACACCGCCACGACGCCGAGAGGGCGAGGGAGGTGGCTCAGAGGCTGACCTACACCACCCTCAGCGACGTCATCGACTCCATGGAGCTCGACCTCAGGAAGGACGCCGTAAGGGTCATCTTGGATCCCGAGAGGATGAGGAGCCTGGGCGTCGAGCCGGTAGACGTGGAGGAGGCGCTGCCGAAGCTGGAGAAGGAGGGGGAATACGTCTACCTGCTGCCGCTGTCCAAGGTGAGGGATGAGGACCCTGAGAGGGCGATGGAGGAGCTGACCAACGCGGGGATAAAGGGGATTCCGGGGATAAGGAGGGTGCTGACGGTCTACGAGGACGGCGAGTGGGTTATAAAGACCGACGGCTCAAACCTGGAGATGGCCCTGAACGTCGAGGGCGTCGACCCGGCGAGGACCACCACCAACGACATCCACGAGATCGCGAAGGTCCTCGGCATAGAGGCGGCGAGGAACGCCCTCGTAAGGGAGGCGAAGGGGGTGCTGGACGAGCAGGGCCTCGACGTCGATGTGAGGCATGTGATGCTCGTCGCCGACATCATGACCAGCACGGGGGAGGTCCAGCAGATCGGCCGCCACGGCGTCAGCGGCGAGAAGAGCAGCGTCCTCGCCAGAGCGGCCTTCGAGCTGACGGTTCAACACCTCGTCGACGCCGCCGTCAAGGGCGAGACCGACCCCTTGAGGGGGGTGGTGGAGAACATCATCGTCGGCCAGTCCATGCCCCTCGGCACAGGCAGCGTCGAGCTCTTCATGACCGTCGGAGGCAGGAGGAGATGAGCAGCCTGGACCACGAGCTGAGGATGGCCCTGAAAACCGGGAGGTTTCACCTAGGCTCTAAGAACGCCCTGAGGGAGCTCATCAAGGGGCGGGCGAGGCTCATAATCCTCTCCAGCAACTGCCCCGAGCACTACAGTGCTCGGATAGAGGGCTACGCCAGGCTGGCGGGGGTCCCGGTGCTGAGGCATAGGAAGGACAGCGTCGACCTGGGAATCCTCTGCGGCAAGCCCTTCCCCGTCTCAGCAATTGTTATAAATGAACCAGGGGACTCAAAGATCTTGAGATTCGTGGTGAAAGAGGGAGATGCTTAGGAACATCAAGATCACGGAGAACGAGCTTCGATATATGTCTCTATTGGAGAGGATGACAGGTGCCACGGTGCTGGACTGCGTCATCGACGAGGAGGAGGGATCCATCATCTTCGCCGTCAAGAGGGGGGAGGTGGGCCTAGCCGTCGGGAAGAAGGGGGAGAAGATCAAGAGGTTTAAGCGGCTGACGAACAAGAAGGTGGACATCTATGAATACATCGACGACCCCGTGAAGTTCATCAGGAGCGCCCTGAAGCCGGCGAGGGTGAAGGAGATAAAGCTCGTCGACAGGGTGAATGGAAGCAGGATCGCCATGGTGAGGGTGGAGGAGAGGGATAAGGGGATCGCCATAGGGAAGAACGGGAGGAACATCAAGAAGATCCGCTTCTTGGCGAAGCGCTACTTCGGCCTGGAAACCATCATAATAAGCTGAGAGCCGCTACCGGATCTCCATCTCGATATAGACCTCACTCGGCACCCTGATCCGCATTATATTCCTCATCACCCGCTCCCTGGCGTCGATCTCTATCAGCCTCTTGTGGATCCTCATCTCATACTTATCCCAGGTGTTGCTCCCATCTCCGCAGGGGGTCCTCCTCACGGGGACTACCAGCCTCTTCGTGGGCAGCGGGATGGGGCCCACCATCTTGACTCCCATCCTCTTGGCGATCTCCTTTATCTCCCTGCAGACCGCCTCCAGCTTCTCCGTATCTGTGCTGGTCAGCTTAATCCTCGCTCGTCTAACCATCCCGCCACCCCTTGGAGACCCCACGGGATTTAAACCTTGCTAGCTCTCTATCTCCATGACGACGCCGGCCGCGATGGTCGTCCCCATATCCCTGATGGCGAAGCGGCCTAGCTGCGGGAAGTCCCTGTAGACCTCCATCGCCACGGGTTTCAGGGGCTCGAAGAGGACCACGGCTGCGTCACCCGTCTTGAGGTAGCTGGGCTTCTCCTCGATGACCTCACCCGTCCTGGGATCCAGCTTGGCGATGAGCTCTGCGAACCTCACCGGTATCTGAGCCGTATGGATGTGGAGCACGGGCGTGTAGCCCTCAGCGATGGCCGTCGGGTGGTGGATGACGAAGATCCGGCCCTTGAAGGCCTTGGCCACCGTCGGCGGGTTGTCCGGGTAGCCGGCCACCATCCCACGCCTCAGCTGAGCCCTGGAGACTCCCTTGATGTTGAAGCCGATGTTGTCGCCGGGCTCCGCCTTCGGGATCCTGGTGTGATGGGTCTCGATGCTCTTCACCTCGCCTTCAAGCCCTCCAGGCATGAAGAGGACCCTCTTCCCGACCTCCAGGACGCCCGTCTCAACCCTTCCGACGGGGACGGTGCCGACGCCCCTGATGGAGTAGACGTCCTGAATCGGAACCCTCAGCGGCTTGTCGATGGGCTTGGGGGGCACCTCGAACTCGTCGAGGGCGTGGACGAGCGTCGGTCCATCATACCAGGGAGTGTTCTCGCTCTTCTTCACCAGGTTGTCGCCGATCCACCCTGAGACGGGGATGAAGTGGATCTTGCTGACGTTGTAGCCCACCATCCGCAGCAGCCTCGAGACGCCGTCCTTCACCTCCTCATAGCGCTGCTGGCTGTAGTTCACCGTCGGGTCATCCATCTTGTTGATGCAGACGACGATCTGGTCGACGCCCAGCGTCTTGGCGAGGAAGGCGTGCTCCCTCGTCTGGCCGCCGGGGTTGATGCCCGCCTCGTATTCACCCCTCTTGGCCGAGACGAAGAGGATGGCCCCGTCGGCCTGGCTGGCGCCGGTCACCATGTTCTTGATGAAGTCCCGGTGCCCCGGGGCGTCGATGATGGTGAAGAAGTACTTCGGCGTCTCGAACTTGTAGAAGGCCAGGTCGATGGTCAGCCCCCGCTCCCGCTCCTCCTTGAGCCTGTCGAGGATCCAGGCGTATTTGAAGGACTCCTTCCCCAGGGCCTTGGCCTCCTCCTCGTACTTCTTGATGGTCTTCTCGTCGACGGCCCCGGTGAGGTAGAAGAGGTGGCCTATCGTCGTGCTCTTCCCGTGATCCACGTGGCCGATGACTACGAGGTTGAGGTGTGGCTTCTCACTCATTCCCTAAACCTCCTACACACTGAGGATAGAATGGAACATAAAAAGTTTCCTAGGTTCGCTTAGAGGCTACGTAAGGTTTTAAAGGGGGCGCTCCACGCCCTATTGGGGAAGATGCCCAACGGGATGTTCGCGGCCAGGAAGCTGGTGAAGATACGGAAGAAGATGAGGCTGAAGAGTCGAGACTATGTGAGGCGTCTCAGGAGGAGGAGGGCAGACCCCTTGGAGGGAGCCCCCATGGCGAGGGGCATCGTCCTCCAGAAGGTGGGCGTCGAGTCGAGGCAGCCCAACTCGGCTATAAGGAAGTGTGTTAAGGTTCAGCTGATAAAGAACGGAAAGATCGTCACCGCCTTCCTCCCCGGGGACGGCGCCCTCAACTACGTGGAGGAGCACGATGAGGTGGTCATAGAGGGCATCGGAGGCCCCAGGTCCCGGTCGATGGGCGACATCCCAGGCGTCAGATACAAGGTGACGAAGGTCAACGGCGTCCCCCTCAACCTCCTAGTCGTCGGGAAGGCTAAGAAGCCGATGAGGTGACCCTCTCCCTGAGGAGGAGGGCTAGGGGGACGTTCACCAGGATGATGAGGGAGGCGGCGTAGAAGCAGGCTTTTATCCCCCAGGCCTCGTTCATCGTCGACATCATCACAGGGCCGAAGATGGAGCCTAGGTCGAAGAAGGTTCTGTAGGCTCCGATGGCGGCGCCCCTCAGCTCAGGCCTGACGGACTCGGAGGCGATGACGGGGGAGACGATCCAGATGGCTCCGGTGGAGACGCCGATGGAGAAGACGGCCAAGGCGAGGAGGGGGGGAGAGCGGAGGTAGCCTAGGACGAGGACGATGCCGCAGGTGGCCGCCAACCCGGCGAGGAGGACCGGCCGACGGCCCACCCTGTCGGAGATGGGGCCCATGGTGAACATGGAGGACACAAAGCCAATAGACCTCGCAGCGAGTATCAGCCCTATCAGGGTGAGGGGGAGGCTGAGGCCCTCGTTGAGGTGGAGGGGGAATATGGTGTAGAGGACTCCGACGCTCATCACGAACTCGGCGAAGATGGAGCTGGAGACTATCAGCAGGTTCCTGCTCCTCAGCACCTCAGCTATGGAGGAGAGATTTACGCTCCCCGCCTCCAGATCTCTACGCTTGGCCCTGATGCCTGAGAGGGCTAGGAGACCTATGGCGGTGGTCCCCAGGGTGGAGGAGAGGAGGAAGGCGTCTCGGAAGCCGAGGAGGGAGACGATGTAGCCGCTCAGCGAGGACCCCAGGATGGTGCCGAGGAACTCGACGCCCTGGAAGAAGCCCATGGCGCTCCCCCGGCGCTCGGCGGTGAAGAGGTCGACGACGAAGGTCATCGCCACGGCGTAGAAGAGGGGGGCTCCCATGCCCACCATGGCCCTCGCCACCATCAGCTCATAGGGGCTTCGGACGAAGCGGCAGAGGAGGTTTCCAAGGGTGATGAGGGAGAGGCCGAGGATCATGGGGGGGAAGTATCCCCGCCTAGAGGAGAGGAGGCCGCTGGGTATCTCCAGGAAGACCCTCGCCGTCCAGTAGGCCGCGACGACGAGGCCGATGAGGACGCCGGAGGCGCCTAGGCGTCGGGCGTAGATGGAGAGGAGGGGGTTGACGAAGCTGCCGCTGAGGATGGAGAGGAAGGCGATGGCGCAGAGGAAGATGTACTCCTTCGGCGGACTTCCATCCATGTTGGTCTAAGAGACCACGAGGTGGTCGATTATAAGGTTTGGGGCGGAAACCCTTTTATCTAGGTGGACAGTCATCCCTCTGACATCGGGGATGGATAAGCCAAAGCTCTTCGGCGAATGGAGCTTCGAGGAGGTCACCGTCCGAGACCTGGGTCTACAGCGCTACATCAAGCTGGACCCCATCCACCTGCCCCACTCCGCTGGACGACATGAGGCGAGGAGGTTCAGGAAGGCGGAGCTCAACATCGTCGAGCGGCTGATCAACAGCCTCATGCGTCCAGGGAGCAGTGGGGGGGAGAAGGCCCG
>LUCA01000073.1:4391-5327 GCA_001593875.1 Candidatus Bathyarchaeota archaeon B23 | reverse complement strand
CCCTGTGAACCGTCGGCTCCCCCCAACCCGAGAAGACGAGGCGCTTGACCCCGCACTCGACGGCCTCGCCGAGCACTCTCCTATAGGTCTCCCAGGGCATGTCGCCGAGGGTCAGGCCGCCGGGGACGCTCAACCTAAAACAGTGTCGGCAGCCGGCGTTGCATCGGGTGGTGGCCTCCACCATGAGGGCTCTGGGCCTGGAGGCGGGTGAGGGGGTGATCCTCCACTCGCTTAGGGCGAAGGCCCTGGAGGTCATCCACATCAACATCGTTCATTAAGTGATAAAGCTTTTCTAAGGAATCCCCAAGCCTAATACGAGGGAGATGTCTGGGGGTTACATGGGCAGGATCGCTAGAGTCGACCTCTGGAGCGGTGTGGTCTCCTACGAGTCCCTCCCTGAGAAGGTGTTGAGGTCCTGGATCGGCGGCAGGGGGCTGGGCGTCTACCTGCTGTTGAGGGAGGTCGATCCTAGGGTTGACCCCCTCAGCCCTGCGAATAAGGCCCTCCTCCTGACGGGCCCCCTCACCGGCGTCGGCGGCGTCCCCGCCGCCGGTAGATGGTGCTCCGTCACCAAGTCCCCTCTGACGGGGACGGTGCATGACTCCCACAGTGGAGGGAGGTTCGGGCCGGAGCTGAAGTTCGCAGGCCTCGACGCCCTCATCGTCGAGGGGAGGGCCGACTATCCGGTCTACCTCTGGGTTCACGACGGCGAGGTGGAGATCAGGGACGCCAGCCACCTCTGGGGCCTCGACACCCACGACGCCACGAAGGCCCTGGAGGATGAGCTCTCCGATGAGGGTTTCAAGGGCGTCAAGGTCGCCTGCATAGGGCCGGCGGGGGAGCGCCTAGTCAAGTTCGCCTGTATCATCAACGACAAATCCAGGGCGGCTGGGAGGGGAGGCCATGGGGCCGTCTGGGGCTCGAAGCTGTTGAAGG
>LUCA01000073.1:0-4380 GCA_001593875.1 Candidatus Bathyarchaeota archaeon B23 | reverse complement strand
GCGCCCCCAGGTGGCAGATCGAGACCGCTTCAGGGAGGTCACCGCCGGCGTCATGGAGAAGATCAGGGAGTCCTCCGTCACGGGGGAGTCTCTACCCAAGTATGGGACGGCGGTCCTCGTCAACGTCATCAATGAGCACGGCATCTTCCCCACTAGGAACTTCCAGACTGGCGTCTTCCCCACGGCCGAGAGGATCAGCGGTGAACGGGTGGCCGAGGAGGTGCTGGTGAAGGAGAAGCAGAGGGGGGAGATCTGCTGGGGCTGCCCCATAGGCTGCGCCCGATACACCAGGATCGAGGAGCCCCCCTTCACCGGCGAGGGCGGCGGACCAGAATATGAGACCCTCTGGGCCTTCGGCTCCCAGACGGGGACCGACGACCTGGCCGCCGTCTGTAAGGCCAACTACCTCTGCAACGAGCTGGGCCTGGACACCATCAGCATGGGCCACGCCATCGGCACCCTCCTGGAGCTGGTGGAGAAGGGGAGGGTCCCCCAGGAGGAGCTCCGAGGCCTGAAGGCCGTGTGGGGGAGCGGCGAGACCCTCGTCGAGCTGACCTGGCGAACGGCCTACAGGTCCGGCATCGGCGACGAGATCGCCGAGGGGGCTCAGAGCCTCGCCGAGCGGTATGGGATGCCCGGGATCGCCATGGCCGTCAGGGGTCAGGAGCTTCCGGCCTACGACCCGAGGGGAGCCCAGGCCCATGGACTGGCCTACGCCACCAGCAACCGAGGCGGATGCCACCTCAGGGCCTACATGATCTCGCCCGAGATCCTGGGGGTGCCCAGCCTCGTCGACCGCTTCGAGACTAAGGGGAAGGAGAAGCAGGTGAAGGAGTTCCAGGACGTCTTCGCCGTCGTCGACAGCCTCATCGTCTGTAAGTTCGACACCTTCGCCCTCTGGCTCGAAGACTTCACGGAGCTCCTCTCAGCCGTCACGGGGTGGAACTACACCTCAGAGGAGGTCTACGAGATCGGGGAGCGCATCTGGAACGCTGAGCGGTGCTTCAACGTCCTCGCCTTCGGCGACGGGAGGGCCTACGACACGCTGCCGAGGAGGCTGCTGGAGGAGCCCATGCCCGAGGGCCCGGCGAAGGGCCACGTCACTAGGCTGGAGGAGATGCTCGACGCCTACTACGAGGTGAGGGGCTGGAGGGACGGCAGGCCGACGGCTGAGAAGCTGGAGGAACTCGGCCTCAGATGGGTGGCTGAACTCCTCTCCGAGGAGGGGCTGCTGCCGGGATAACCCCAATTTTTCCCAGCCTCGGGAAAAGCATAATAGTGGAGCCTTCTTCATATGCGACGGCTGTCCCAGATGGAGGGGCTCAGAGAGGAGATACTGAAGTGGGCGCTTCTCAACGCCGTCAGACACGAGGGGGAGGCCAGGATAGGCCCTGTGATGTCGAGGCTGCTGGGAGAACACCCCCAATGGAGGTCTAGGGCGAGGGAGCTCACCTCCCTCGTCCGGGAGGTCGTCGACGAGGTGAACTCCTGGAGCCCTGAGAGGCAGAGGGGAGCCCTCCTGGAGAGGTGGCCTCAGCTTCTGGAGGAGAGGCCTAGAGCTGAGGAGAGGCGTGAGCTGCCGCCCCTGCCCAACGTAGATCGCTTCAGGGAGGTGCGAACCCGCTTCGCACCCAATCCCGACGGCCCGCTGCACCTGGGGAACGCCAGGCCCGTCGTCCTCTGCCACGAGTACGCCAGGAGGTACGACGGCAGCTTCATCCTCCGCTATGAGGATACCTCCCCCGATGTGAAGGCCCCCATCCTGGAGATGTACGACGCCATAATGGAGGACCTCAGATGGCTGGGAGCCGAGCCCGACGAGGTCTACCATCAATCCGACAGGTTGGAGCTGTATTACCGCTACGCCCGTAGGCTCATCGACCTGGGGGCCGCCTACGTCTGCACCTGCCCCCCTGAGAGATTTAGGGAGCTCTATATGAGGGGGGAGGCCTGCCCCTGCCGGGGACTATCCCCCCCGGTTCACCTGGATCGCTGGGAGGGTATGCTCGGCGGCCGGTATCGGAAGGGGGAGGCCGTCGTCCGCATCAAGACCGACCTCCGACATCCGAATCCGGCTGTGAGGGATTGGCCTGCGCTGAGGGTGGCGACGGCCCCCCACCCCAGGGTCGGCACCCGATACCGGGTTTGGCCCCTCTACAACTTCAGCTGCGCCATCGACGACCACGAGATGGAGGTCTCCCACATCATCCGGGGGAAGGAGCATGAGGTCAACACCGTGAGGCAGAGATACCTCTACAGCCACCTCGAGTGGGAGTACCCGGAGGTGCTCAGCGTAGGCCGCCTCAGCCTGGAGGCGGGGGTGCTCAGCAAGTCCAGGATCAGGGCCGGCATCGAGGCGGGCATCTACAGGGGTTGGGACGACCCCAGGCTGGGAACCCTGATGGCCCTGAGGAGGAGGGGCATCCAGCCCGAGGCCGTCAGGATGCTGATGATCGAGATCGGCCCTAAGGGGGTGGAGGCCAAGATCAGCTGGGACAACATCGCAGCCCTCAACCGCCGAGTCGTCGAGCCCAGGGCCAACCGATACTTCTTCGTCGACGAACCCACGCCGCTATGGATCGAGGGCTTAGAGACCGAGCTGAGGGCGAGGCTTCCCCTCCACCCGGATCACCCTGAGAGGGGGGTGAGGACGCTGGAGGTGGAGCCCTCGGGGGGCGTGGCCAGGCTGCTCATAGCCCGCAGGGACGCCGAGAGGCTTAGGCCCGGTAGCAGGGTGAGGCTGATGGGACTCCTCAACCTGGAGGTCTCGGAGGTGAACGACGTCATCGAGGCCAGCCCCCTCCCCGGGGGGCATGTGGAGGCGAGGGAGATGGGGCTGCCCTTCATCCACTGGCTCCCCGAGGGGGTCGGCGTGGAGGCCGAGGTGGTGATCCGACGTCTCCAGGGTGAGGGGCCTCGTCGAGCCCCTATGCCTGAGGGAGGAGGTGGACTCCGTCGTCCAGTTCGAGCGCTTCGGCTTCGTGAGGATCGACGGCCTCAACCCCCTCGTCGCCTACTACGCCCATCGATAACCCTTTTATAACCTCGTTAGGGGTTTCCTCCCAACTATGAAGGCCGTCAAGTGGGAGGAGTTGGAGGTTCACCCTAACCCCCAATGGTGTGGATGCCAGGAAGATGTATGATGACGAGAAGGCTCAGGTGATCCACATAGTGCTGAAGCCCGGAGAGAGGCTGAGGAGGCACGTCACCCCCGTCGACGTGGTCTTCTACGTCCTGGAGGGGGAGGGGGTGGTGGAGATCGGCGGTGAGAGGCGGAGGGTTGGGGCCCACACCCTCATCGAGAGCCGAGCGAGAATTCCCCACTGCTGGTAAAACGAGGGCGACGAGACGCTGAGATTCCTGGTGGTGAAGCTGCCCAGGCCGAGGGAGCCCACCAGGCTCCTATGAGGGGAGCATAAGGTTTAAAACGGAGGTGTTCTCTAACTGTTAGACGCTCTGGGAAGGAGATGAGATGTCGACAGTCGATCCTTCCAGGCCCTTCTACGTGAGGTTTGAGGTGCCGAGGGAGGTGGCGGATGCCGCCTACGAGGCTTTGAAGATCGCAGCGGAGACTGGGAGAATCCGCAAGGGGACCAACGAGACGACGAAGTCCATCGAGAGGGGGAACGCCCTCCTCGTCGTCATCGCCGAGGATGTGGACCCCCCGGAGATCGTGGCGCATCTACCGCTACTCTGCGAGGAGAGGGAGGTCCCCTACGTCTACGTCCCCAATAAGCGTAAGATCGGCGACGCCGTCGGGATCACCGTCTCAGCCGCCTCGGCCAGCATCGAGGACCCGGGTGAGGCCAAGGGGTTGGTGAATGAGATTATATCCAAGTTGAAGGAGATAGCGAGGTAGGATGTCGGAGGAGACGCTGACCCCAGCCGTCGTCATCCAGATCCTCGGAAGAACGGGATTGACGGGGGAGATCGTCCAGGTGAGGGTGCGCATCCTAGAGGGGAAGGATAAGGGGCGCATCATCACCCGGAACGTCAAGGGACCCGTGAGGCTCAACGACATACTGCTGCTGAGGGAGACGGAGAGGGAGGCGAAGAAGATCAGGTGATCCAGATGCCTAAAGTCTATGAGTGCAGCTTCTGCGGCAGACCCATCCCCCCCGGAACCGGCAGCGTCTACGTCAGACGAGACGGCAAGGTGCTGAGGTTCTGCAGCAGCAGGTGTAGGAAGTCGATGCTGGAGCTGAAGAGGGATCCCAGGAGGCTGAAGTGGACGAGGTTCTATCGGGGGAGGAGGGGTTGACCTACGAGGAGACCCTCATCCTCCTGAAGCCCGACGCCCTGGAGCGCCGCCTCGTGGGCCGCATAATACAGCGATACGAGGCCGCCGGCCTGGACCTCCTCGACCTCCGATACGTCAAG
>LUCA01000006.1 GCA_001593875.1 Candidatus Bathyarchaeota archaeon B23 | reverse complement strand
CATCGGGGAGCCCCCAGGAGCGGGAGGCCATAGGGTTCATTAAGGGGCGGCTGGAGGAGTATGGCCTTGAGCCTCAGCTCCACTGGTTTTACGCCTACATCAGTGAACCCAAATACGCCAGGTTGAGGGTACTGTCGCCGAGGGAGATCGAGGTTCAGTGTACCCCCTACAGGCAGGTGGGCTCCACGGGCCCAGAGGGCGTCGAGGGGGAGGTGGTCTACCTCTCACCGGAGGAGATCGGGAGGGTTGAGTGTCGAGACAAGATTGTCTTGGCGGAGCAGAGGGTGGCCGGCGAGTGGATGGGGCTTAGGGATGGGCTGCTGCTGAGGCTCCAGCGGATGGGGGTTAAGGGCCTCATCGTCGTCGAGCAGGACAGCTATATGCCGACGGTCTGCCACCAGAGGGCTGACTTCTCCGTCTCCGGCAACCCGACGCCGGAGAACGTCGGGGAGATTCAGACCATACCGGCGATAGTCCACGTCTCTAACAAGGATGGGGAGCTCCTTAAGGCGATGGCGAAGGGCGGCGGGATGAGGGTTCACATAGTCTCCATCGTCGAGACGGGGTGGAGGAGGCTGCCGCTATTGACGGCTGAGATCAGGGGCGAAGACCCGGAGCGATTCCTATTGGTTCACGGCCACGTCGATACGCCGCCCTTCTCCCCAGGGGTGACGGACAACGCCTCAGGGGTGACGGCCATGCTGGAGATGGCTCGGATACTCAACCGGTATAAGGGACATCTACGGCGGAGCGTCCGCTTCGCCTTCTGGACCGGCCACGAGATCGGCCGCTACGCCGGCTCGACGTGGTATAACGACGCCTTCTGGTTCGACCTCCGGTATCGATGTGTTGGGTGTTTGAACGTCGACTCCCCCGGGGCTGAGGGGGCCACCACCTACAGGGCTGTGGGCGTAGGGGAGTTGGAGGAGGTGGCGAAGGAGAGCATCAGGGCGGTGAAGGGCGTCGAGGTTGAGGAGCGTCGATGGCCGACGAGGGCGGGGGACAGCAGCTTCTGGGGGACGGGGCTTCCGCAGACCATCGTCGTCTCCGCCAGGCCCAAGGACCTCTACGACCCCTTCGTCAACTACTCGGGGGGAGGATGGTGGTGGCACACCCCCTATGCGACGATGGAGCACGGCGACGTCGACATCCTGGCGATGGATGTGAAGGTCAACCTCAACTTCATCTGGAGGATGACCAACTGCCCCATACTCCCGTTGAACTTCGCCCCCTACGCCGAGGAGATGGTGAGGGTCCTCGAGGAGATACAGCGGAAGGCCGAGAAGGTGAGGCCCTACTTCCACATCGACCCCGTCATAAGGCGGGCGGAGGAGTTCAGGGAGCTGACCGGGAGGCTGGAGGAGACAGCCAAGAAGCTGGTGGAGAGGGGACTCCCCCAGATGGAGGTGGAGCTCCTAAACCGCTGCCTCCTCTGGGTCTCGAGGCACATCAACCCCGTGGCCCACTCCAACGCCGAGAAGACGGGGCAGATGTCCATGGAGTACTTCGGCAGAGTCCCCTTCCAGAGGATACACGATGTCGTGAAGCTGGCGGAGATGACCCTCCCCTACTCCGAGGAGTTCTATCTATTGAGGACGAAGCTGATGAGGCAGAGAAACTACGTCGAAGACGGCTTCTACCAGGCTAACAACCTGATCAGGGAGACCTTGGAGAGACTCGGCCTCCTCTAACCCCTCTTTCTGGAGAGATGACCTTCGAGACCTTTAGGGTCGGCCTCATCCTGACGGAGCGCTGTAATGTGGCCTGCGCCCACTGCTGGCTCAGCTCCAGGCCGGATAGGGGGGCGTCGATGAGGCTGGAGGAGGCTTTGAGGTACGTGGAGGAGGCGGCTGAGCTCCCCTCCATGGAGTGGGTCAGCCTCACGGGAGGCGAGCCCTTCCTCCTCTACGATGAGATGCTGGGGGTCATCCGCCACGCCTCCGGGCTGGGCCTTAAGACCGAGTGTGTGACCAACTGCTATTGGGCCACGTCCACGGAGATGGCTGAGGGGAGGCTTCGGGAGCTCCTAGAGGCGGGTTTAGAGGTCATCAACATCAGCGTCGACGACTTCCATCAGCGGCTCATCCCCTTCGAGAGGGTGAGGAGCTGCTATGAAGCTGCCAAGGGGCTGGGGCTGCGGATCGTCATCCAGTCGGTCTATGGTCGTTCCAGCAGTTTGAGGCTTGACGAGATCATCAGGAGGCTGGGCGACGAGGGGATAAGGGTGCTGGGCCCCAGGCCTAGGGGGAGGGCTCTCCACGCCATCGCCGTGGAGTCGGGCTTCATACCCATAGGCCGGGGAGCCGAGATACCCCGTGAGGAGTGGCCCCTGGGGAGTGGGCCCATCGAGGGCCCCTGCCAGGTCGTCCTGAGGGATGTCTCCATCTCCCCCGAGGGGAGGCTCCTCCCCTGCTGCTCAGCGGGAAGCCTGGCCCCGGCGGCCGCCTTGGGCTCCCTCGCCGATAGGGGGTTGGGGGAGCTGTTGGGGGAGGCTGCGGAGGTGGAGCTCTTCAGGTTGCTGAGGGAGGTGGGGCCCCTGGGCGTCGCCGAGGAGATCGGCTTCGAGGTCAGCCCCCTTGGCTACGTGAACCGCTGCCACCTCTGCTACGAGGGTCTGACAGACCCCCGCCTCTGGGGGCTCCTCTAGGCCGATTCGGGTTCTAGGACGACGGCCGTCCCCGTCGCCGAGACGACGATGACATCTCTGAGGAGGTCTGAGGTCTCCAGGTCTAGGCCGACGACGGCGTTGGCGCCCCTGGCCTTGGCCTCGGCGATCATCCTCCCGATGGCCTCCCTCCTCGCCTTCTCGATCTCCAGGGTGAAGGCGTGGACCTCTCCGCCGAGGAGGGATTGGAGGCCTCCGACGAGTTTGCCCAGCATCCCCCTCGTCCTGGAGGTCATGCCGGTGACGACGCCTAGAACCCTCCTGATGCGGTATCCCGGGACGATGGGCGTCGTGACGACGATGAAGCCCTCCATCGACTCCCTCGGGGCGCCGCATCTGACGCAGAAGGAGGCGTCCGGCGGCAGCTCCGCCCCACAGTATTCGCAGCGATCCATCGAGAGGATAGAGGGGAGGGGATATATCTTAGTTAGGCGAGATCCCGGAGGAAGCTCACCCTCCCCAGGTAGGTGCCGTCCAGGAGGTAGACCTCGAAGCCCTCTACGTCCACGGCCCCCGTCCTCAGCAGCGGCCCCAGGAGGCTCTTGGGAGACTCGGCGTTGATGGGCAGCCCCCCCAGGAGGTCGTTGAAGGCGGGGAAGATGATCATCTGGGGCTCCCCGATCTCCAGACCGAAGCGCTCCTCGAAGGCCTCCCTGACGTCTCCTTGGGGTTTGACGCCCACCTGGTTGAGGTAGGCCTCCGCCAGCCTTGAGCCGTCGCAGGGGCCCTTGACCCATACTCGCTGCGAGACCCTTATCCCGCTGGGGGTCCTCAGCAGCACCGTCGGGTGGTTGTGACCCGTGAGGAGGAGGTCTGCGGTCAGCAGCCTCGGGTAGGGCCAGGCGTGGCCGTGGAGGGCCGCCACCTTGAAGCCGTCTTCGTGGAGGAGGAAGCCCTTGGAGGGGTGGATGGCAACGCCCTCGGGGAGGAGCTGTTGAAGGTTGGCGTCGTGGTTCCCCCTCACCACGTCGACGGCCTCCACCTCTTCGAGCAGCCGGGAGAAGAACTTGGGGATTTCACGCCTCTCCTGGAAGGAGGTTAGGGGGACGGCGTGCTTGATGTCGCCCAGCAGCACCACCCTCGTGGGCCTATGCTCCTCCACCAGGGAGAGGAGCTGGCCCAGGATTCGGTCAGCCTGGTTTGGGAGGCTTATCCCCATCTTGCTGAGTTCATACTCCAGCCCTATGTGGAGGTCTGAGGCCATGAGGATTCGCTCGGCGTCCTCCAGCAGCAGGGCAGGGGAGGGGGAGAGCAGCCTGATCCTCAACCCCTTGATCCTCCCCCTCCCTCCGATTTAAATCCCTCATGGAAAAAGGGTGAAAAACCTAGAGGCCCATCCACATGCGATGGACAGCCGAGAGGAGCTGGAGCTGCTGGAGGAGGTCTGCGAGGACGCCGGGAGGAGGGGGGAGTTGAGCGACGGGGAGGTGGAGAGGCTGAGAGGGGTCTTCGGCGACCGCTTCGACAGGGCGTGGAGATTGGTGGAGGAGGGCCGTATAAAGCGCTACGTCTTCCAGCCCTCGGAGAGGAGGGTCTGGATAGCGGTGGGGAAGGAGAGGGAGTACCTCCTCCTCCCCAGGGCCGCCTACTGCAGCTGCGGCGACTTCTACTTCAGGGTCGTCGACGGCGAGGCTGCTCTCTGCTATCACCTCATCGCTCAGAGGTTGGCGGAGGCCCTGGGGCGCTTCGAGGAGGTCTATGAGGGAGATGAGTTCTACGACGACTTGATGGCGGAGTGGAGGGCTCAGGCCCTGGAGGGCTAGGCTTTAAATCGCCCTCCAATATCTCTATGGGGATGAGCTTCGACGCCTTCTTCGACATCCTCTACGACCTCGTCATAATCCTGGCCATCCTAGCCCTGCTCCTCGGCTTCATCCACCTCCACCTGTCGAGGGGAGAGGAGTGAGGGCTACTGGGGAGGGAGTCGAGGAGATCATCCGTAGGATCCTGGCCCTTAGGCCGGGGCTGACGAGGGAGGCGGTGGAGAGGCTGATAGATGAGGAGAGGGCTAAGGCTGCGGGGTTGTTGACGAGGGAGGCCGCCGCCCACCTGGTGGCCTCGGCCCTGGGCGTGGAGGGGGCCGGCGAGGCCATAGAGGCGAAGATGCGCATAGGGGGCCTCACCTCCGGGCTCAACGACGTCTCGGTGACGGGGAGGGTGATCCACGTCTACCCCTCTAGGAGCTTCACCAGGAGCGACGGGAGGGAGGGGAAGGTGCTGAGGATGCTGCTCGGCGACTCCACCGGCGTCGTCTCCGTCGTCTTCTGGGATGAGCGGGCCGACCAGGTGGAGGGGAGCGGCGTAGGGCCGGGGAGGATCATAAGGGTGCTCCACGGCTACACCAGGGAGCGCTATGGGGAGGTGGAGCTCAACGTCGGCCGGCGAGGCACCATCTACCTGGAGCCCCTAGACGCCGCATCGGGGGATTATCCGCCGGTGGAGAGCTTCTTCAGGGAGCCGGGGGAGATCGGGGAGCTGGGCCTCGTCAACCTAACGGGCGTCGTCGTGGATAGGACTCCCCCCTCAGTCTTCATCAGGAGGGATGGGGGGGAGGGGAGGGTGGCACGGCTCACCCTGGCCGGCGGAGGAGGCCGCATAGGCCTGGTTCTCTGGAACGACTGGGTTGAGAGGCTGGGGGATGTGGAGGAGGGGACGAGGCTTAGGGTGGTGAGGGGGAGGGCGAGGAGGAGGATGGACGGCTCCTTGGAGGTCCACCTGGGGGCCGACAGCGGCGTCCAGGTGGTGGAGAGGGGCGTCGAGGTGGAGAGATGGATGAAGCTGGGGGACCTCAAGCCGGGGATGAGGGGCGTCGACGTCGTCGCCAGGGTGGCGGAGATCGGCGACGTGAGGGAGTTTCAACGGAGCGACGGCTCCCGGGGGAGGGTCGCCTCGCTGCTGCTGGAGGACGAGACGGGGAGGGTGAGGATGACCCTCTGGGACGACGAGGTGGAGCTGCTGAGGGAGGTGGAGGTGGGCGACGTCATCGTCGTGGAGGACGGCTACACCAGGGGTGGCCCCGGCCCCCTGAGCCTCAGCCTCGGCTCTAGGGGGAGGGTGGAGGTGAACCCGGAGGGGGTGGAGGCACCCCCCTCGGCGAGGGGAACCTGGAGGATCGGGGAGCTGAGGGAGGGGATGGAGAACGTCTCGGTGGAGGGGCGAGTCGTCGACGAGCCGGAGATCAGGGAGGTGGAGACGGCCCGGGGACCGGTCAAGCTGGCCACCCTCCACATAGAGGACGACACCGGCAGGGCCAGGGTCTCCCTCTGGAGAGACCTAGCCGACGAGGCGGAGGGGCTCAAGCCCGGCGACTGGATCCGCATCGAGAACTGCAGCGTGAGACCCCCCTTCCGGGAGGGGGTGGAGCTCTCCTCGGGGATGTTCACCCGCATCATAAGGGGCGGGGGAGAGGGGTGAAGACGCAGATGGGGCTTCGGTGGAGAGGTCTGTCATAAATACGGCAAATCTTATTTGCCCATAGACCCCCTATCCACTGATGTCTTCTGAGGTTGAGAAACCGAAGATCAAGGTGACACCTCCGGGGCCTAAGGCGAAGAAGATCGTGGAGAAGAGCCGCAGCACCCTGGCGACGACGACTCAATGGCTTCCACTGGTGGTGAGGAGGGCGAAGGGCGTCGTCGTCGAGGACGTCGACGGAAACATCTACTACGACTTCGCCGTCGGCGTCAGCGTCCTCAACCTCGGCCACAGCCACCCGGCGGTGGTGGAGGCCATCAAGCGTCAGGCGGAGCTCTACACCCACTTCGCCGGAACCGACTTCTACTACGAGCCTCAGCTGAGGCTGGGAGAGAAGCTGAGGGAGATCACCCCCGGCGGCTGGGGTAAGAAGGTCTACTTCGGCAACAGCGGCGCCGAATCCGTGGAGGCGGCGATAAAGATCTTGAGGTGGAGCACGAAGAGGAAGATGTTCATCAGCTTCATAGGCGCCTTCCACGGCAGAACCATGGGGGCCCTCAGCCTCACGGCCAGCAAGATCGTCCACAAGGACCGGTTCTTCCCGACGATGCCGGGCGCCGTCCACATACCCTACCCGGACCCCTATAGGAATCCCTGGAACATCGACGGCTACGAGGAGCCGGAGGAGCTGACGAAGGCCGTCATCGACTACCTGGAGCACTACGTCCTGGAGAGGTTCCTGCCGCCGACGGAGGTGGCCGGCATCTTCTTCGAGCCCATACAGGGGGAGGGGGGCTACGTGGTCCCGCCGAGGAACTTCTTCAAGGAGCTGAAGAAGGTGGCCGACGAGCATGGCATCCTCCTCGTCGACGACGAGATTCAGGCTGGGATGGGTAGGAGCGGTAAGATGTGGGGCGTCGAGCACTTCGGCGTCGAGCCCGACGTTTTGACGGTGGCGAAGGCCCTGGGAGGGGGGATACCCATCGGGGCGACGATCTATAGGGATGAGCTGGACTTCGGCGTGGAGGGGGCTCACGCCACCACCTTCGGCGGCAACCCCGTCGCCTGCTCCGCAGCCCTAGCCGTCCTGGAGGTGATGGAGAGGGAGAGGCTGGTGGAGAACGCGGCGAGGGTCGGCGACTACCTCGGTAAGCGCCTGGGGGAGATGGAGGACCGCTACGAGTTCATCGGCGACGCCAGGGGCCTCGGCCTCTTCAGGGCGATAGACATCGTGAAGGACCCGAAGACGAAGGAGTATAACCCGAAGCTTAGAAACGACATCGCCCTCGAGGCCTTCAAGAGGGGGCTCATCCTGCTGCCCTGCGGCAAGTCGGCCATCAGGCTGATACCACCCCTAAACGTGAGGGCGGAGGAGATCGACGTCGCCCTGGAGATCCTGGAGGAGTCCCTCAAGGCCCCCTCGGTTTAACCCTCTTTTTCTCAGCCCTCAGCCTGCTCGCCTGGCTTGGCGATGATGATGTTTATGGTTGAGATGCCCCTCTGGTTCCCCGCCTCGTCCCTGAGGAGGTCGGTGCCGATCTCGATGTCCTTGATGTCGAGGTCCTTTATGAAGACCCTCTTGAGGAGCTCCACCACGTCGACGGCTCGGCTTATGTTCTTCCCCCTGGCCCTCACCTTCACCTTCGCCCTGCCGGCGTTGAAGAGGGTAAGGCAGGCGACCACGTAGTTCATTATGGGCTTACCGCCCACGATGACGGTGTCACCCATCTCCTCCACGATATCAGACATCTATCACACCTCCAGGCGGTAGAATTAATCCAATTAGTAGAGAGGAGCAGCCTTAAATCTTTTTCAACCCCCGGGAGGCCTCGGGCTTGGTTTATACGAGGAGTAGGAGGAGCGACGAGAGGAGGGAGAGGGGGAGAAGGAGGAGGCTGGACTTCTTGAAGAGGGAGAAGGAGGCCTCCAGGATCTCGGCGAAGGCCTCCAAGCCCTTGACGCCGAGAGTCCTCATCTCCGGCAGCGTCACCCGGTGGTAGGCCGCCGCCCCAGGGGTCATCTGGGATAGGGCGCCCCTACAGGCCTCGACGACGTACTCCTTAAGGCGACGTTCATCCATCCTCTCCCCCACGGCGTAGTAGCCCCTCGGAGTCACCCCTATGGCGTTGACCAGGTGGGTGTCGCTGGTCATCACCTCCGCCTCGGCGACGTCCAGCTCCCCCACGGCCTCCAGCAGCCTCTCCCTCAGGCCGGACTTCATGTTGTTCCCGTCGATGACCACGTAGACGTAGGTCTCACCCCCCTCCAGGCGGAGGGCGAGGGCTGAGATGCCGCAGGGGCCCATCCCCTCCTCCAAGCCCCACTCCCTGGGGACAACCCTATGGACGCCAAAGGTGAAGGGATGCCTCGGAGCCGCCAGCGCCCTCTCCACCGCCTCCATCGCCGCCTGGTAGAGGCCCCCCAGGTCTTCATCCGTCATCTCGTCGACGTCTCCAAGGCTGTTGTGGGCGTCTACGACGACGGCCCTCAGGCCCCTCTCTGAGGCCTCCTCCTCTATCCGAAGCCTGAGGTCCTCGGGGAGGTCGTCGAAGCTCCTGGGGGAGAGGGTGAGGATGATGAGGGCTGTGTCCCCGAAGAGCTGGCAGAGGGCGGAGGCCCCGTTTCGGTCTGCCCTCATCGGCGGGGAGATGGTGGCCGCCGCCTCGCCGGGGAGGGGGGTTGAGGTGAGGGCGTCGACGGCTCTCTTCACCTCCTCCCTGGTGGTGAGGTCTCGGTCGTGGGTGGAGACGCCGTGGGCGATGAGGGCTAGGCAGCCGTATCGCCGTTGGAGGGCTTCGGAGATCATCCTCGGGAGGACGCTGCTCCCCACCTCCCTGAAGGGGCCTGGATGGATGTAGGGGGTGATGAGGGCGGCCCTGGGCTGATGGGCCTCTAGGAGGTAGAGGGCGTCGATGTGGAGGGTGGCCGCCTCCCCCATCCGATCCATCTCCTCCTCCAGGGGATCCCTCACGCCCTCAGCCCAGGCGAGGGCGAAGGCCCTGAGGAGGGGGAGGGTTCTCCTGTTTCTCCAGCCTACGATGAGGATGAGGAGGAGGGAGCTGCTCATCAGGATCGCCGTCGCTATGAGGGCGTAGAGGAGGAGGAGGGGGCTTAGATGGAGGGAGAGGTGGAGGAGGAGGAGGGAGGAGAGGGGGTAGAGGAGGATGAGGGGGAGGCCCCTCCAGGGGGAGGTGGAGAGGGAGAGGAGGACGAGGCAGCGGAGGGAGGAGGAGACGGCGACGAGGAAGAGCAGCATCCTAACTGGGAGGGCGGGCCGACCGATGAGGAGGGCGAGGGAGGAGGCGAGGATGAGGAGGGGGTGGAGGAGGGCTGAGGAGTAGGAGATGATGGAGAGCCTCCTGGGCGTGAGGAAGGGCTCCCCCCTCATCAGCAGCATGCCCAGGAGATCGGATATCAGGAGGGGGGCCACGACGCCCAGGAGGGCGGCGGAGAGGGCGTGAGGGAGGCTTCCGAGGCCGTAGAGGAGGGAGAAGGCGATGGAGAGGGAGAGGGAGGGGGAGAGGAGGATGACCAGGAGCATGAAACCCCTGGAGGGGAAGGTGAAGAGATACCGGTAGTAGCGTAGTATCCGCTCCGAGGCCCGTCTGCCACCCCACGCCTCCAAGCCCCTCATGGAGATCAACGCTTGAGATCAAAAGGAGAGAGAGAACCCTTTTAAAAGGCTCCCTCAGAGAAGCTGAGGCAACAGCGAGTGAGCCAGGACGACGGCGATGATGAGCATGATGGCCGCCGTCACCACCATCTCAGGGCTGATCTTCAGCCCGTGAGCCTCCTCCTGGAAGAACCTGATGAGGCCTGCGCTCGCCGCAGGCATCACACCCGACTCTCTACGCCTCCTCCCCATCCCAACTAGAGTCTCCTAATCACCATTAAAAAGGGTTTGTGGAAAAAGGAGAGAGGCCTGGGGCTAGTAGCGCCTCCTACCTCTCCTACCCCGCCTATCTCTAAAGCTATCCCCGCCCCGATCGGAGCTCCTCCAATACTCGAAGCGCTTACTCGACAGGTTGTTGTCGAGGTTCACATCCTCTATGGGGGACTCCTCCAGCACCTCGAAGCTGCCGAAGCGGCCGAGGGCTAGGCGCATGGATCCCCTGAAGAGGTTGACGTAGGCGTTCCTGATGCTGAGCGTCTGACCCACCTCCACCTGGTCGATGGCGTCATCCCACAGGGTGAGGTAGATGCTGCCGGTCTCATCGCCGACGAGGGCCTCCGCCACTCGATGAGTTGAGCGGTCGATCCTCGAGGAGACCTCCCTAGGCTCCGTCTTCGACACAACCTTGACGACGGTGTAGACACGCCTCGAATATCGGTTTAGATCCCCGATCTTGACGGGGGCTCGCTCCTCCTCTTCATATGCCGCCAAGCTTATACCTCTACTCTTGGTTTGAGGTGAAGACGGCTCACCCGTGATATAAAGGTTGTGATGCTACCTGAGGAACTCCATCAGGTCCACCTGCTTCTTGGAGGGCTTCTCCGCCTCCTCCCCCACGCCCTCCGGGAAGAGCAGCGCTATCTCATCTAGGACCAGCTTGATCCTCTGGGCATAGTAGTCGTCCAATCCATATCGTTCCACCAGCCTCCTGGCGGGCTCGATGTATTTCTCGATGCCGCCCCTATGAACCGTCAGCGTCAGGGAGGCCCCACACCTGGTACAGACCCCCTTCAGGGGGGGCCTCCTAAACCTCCTGTTACACCTCACGCATCTCAGGGCCTGACTGGTGTAGGCTCTGAGGTTTCCGATGATGTCCTTCAGGAAGTGGCTGGTGAGGACCCCCTCGGCCACCACCCTCACATCCACGGCCCTCACCTTCTCAGCGAGGTCCAGTTGGCTTTCGAGCTTGTCGGTCATCGCCTTAAGGCGGGTGTAGGCGCTTTGATGGGAGGAGTGGTTGATGTTGGAGCACTCCTCCGTAAACCTGAACCCCTCGACTTGGGCCTCCGTCCCCAGCCTCCTCCCTATGGTGTCGACCAGCTGCTCGTAGAGGCTGGGGGGCGCCCTCTTCTCCGCCAGCCTATAGATCTCTGGGGGATAGCTGGACATCACGTCGACGTTGTGGGCCTCCTTATCCACCTCGCTGGGGTTGATGGTGGAGATGACGAAGAGCGGGGCATCCATGAGGCCCCCGATCTGCTCGGGGAGATACTCCCTGGAGAAGTTGAGGAGGGGGTCTAGGGCGAGCATCACGGCGTCCTCGTCGCCGTCGCAGTTCCTCCGCTTGGCCGCATGCCATAGGGGGTGGGCGTAGCAGACCCTCGTCCCCGTGTAGCCGATGATCCTCCCCAGGACGGCGGCCGACGTATGGGGCGCCAGGCCCAGGATGAGGTGCCCTATGAGGTCGCCCCGACTCTCAACCCCGTAGTAGGGCTCGAGGCCGTAAACCCTCGTCAGGAGCTCGTCGAGGAACCTGGAGACCTTCACCAGGTAGTCGCCGCACTCCTCGGGGAGGATGACGTCCTGAGCCTTCAGCTCCACCAGTTGATAGGGGGACTCCAGCGGAGCCCCCTCGACGTCGTGGGTGTATCCCAGCTCCCTCAACCTCTCGACGGAGACGCCGATCTCTAGGGGCTTGAAGTGGGTTAGGGGGGCGTCGGTGATGTCGAATCGGATGGTCCCATCCTTGAAGACGGAGAGATCGTATCGGGCTCTGAGAAGACCCTTCATCAAGGGCTCAGGCTGACGCCTCTCATTCATCAGCCGCTTGACGCCCTTAATCCTCGGGGGAAGGCCTCCCCCCACCTGCTTCAGGGCCCCGTAGAGGAGGCGGGAGACGTCGATCGCTAGGGTCTTATAGGCGACGGCGGGGGCGTTACAGCTGGGGCAGAACTCCCCCCTCCTCAGCCTTCGACCGCAGCGGGGGCAGCTCCACCGGATCTGGGTTTCTACGCCGCAGCTGGGGCAGAGGGCGGTGAAGACCCTCTCACCGCAGCTGGGGCAGAGGCGGTCTATCACCTCTATCTCCACGGGTCTCCCCCTCTCGGCCTTCAATAGATCCCTTTGAGGGCCCCCTGCCTCCCCGATGGGGAAGAGGGCGTGGACGTAGGGGGAGAGCCTTCGCTCCTTCGCCTTCTCGGGACGCCCCATCCTGGCGCCGAGGTAGACCCCGCTCTTATCCCTCACCTCTATGCCTGACAGGGCCCTGATCATATCTAGGGAGGACTCTGCCTCGGGCCTTAGGTGGGGGCTGTGGAGGGCGAGGCATCGCTCCAGGATCGGGGCGGCCTCGGTGAGGAGGTAACCCCCCTCAGAGCGTAGATGGGGGATGAGAAGCCTCTCCAGCAGCCCCTTCTCCACCTCGTCCAGCTCCACCTCATAGGGCGGCCCCTCGGGCCACTTGGCCATGAGGCCCTCCCTAAGCCTCATCAGCTCCTCGACTGAGACCTCGGACCAGAGATAGGTATATCTGGGGTGGAGGGGGACGCCGGCCTCCGAGAGGGCTAGGGCCTCCCTAGGTGTGGGGAGATAGCTCCTAGACTTGAGGAGCTCCTCCAATCGCTCCCGTGGGAGGCCGCTTCTCTTGCTGAGGGCCTCGAGGCCCAGCTCCCCCACGGCCCCCTTCAGGTCTAGGAGCCATTGATTCTCGTCGTAGCCTACGGGGAGGAGCTCCTTATTGTTCTGGATCAGCTCCCCCAGGGCCACCAGGAGGTCGCCGAGGAAGAGGAGGCTCTCCACGTCGTCCAGCAGCCTCTCAGCCTCCTCCTCCGTCTCGACCCTCACCACGGAGCCGTCCCTCAGCCTGACGACCGGAGGCTCTATGGAGTCAACGGGGGTGACTATGGCCGATTTCCCTGGGAAATCCATCCTGAGCTGGACGCCGGTGGTGAGGAACCTGTTGAGGAGGACCATCGTCGCGGGATGTACGCCGACGGCCGCCAGCCCGGTGTTCCTCGCCCGGCCGTATCGCAGCCTGAAGCCCCCAGAGGTGTTGGGGAAGGAGAAGACGGGCCTCCCCACGATGATCTCCTCCATGAAGCTGGCGGAGGACTCCCTGGCGTTGGCCACCCTCAGCTCAGCCAGCCACTCCCATCCATCGAGGTGGAGTCGTTGACAGATGCCGAGGAGCTTCCTCGCCCTGCCGACGACCCCGTCGACTACGACGATGAGGGCGCCTCCCCTCACCCTGTTGGTCTCTAGGCCGGGGACATCCCTGAAGGTGGAGACCTCGTAGGGGTCGGTGGCCACCCCCGTCGCCTCCACCGGGAGGTTACGCACGGCGAGCTCCAGGTCCTCGTCGGAGACGTGGTACTGGAAGCGGCGGACCCTCCGCTCGTAGAGGCGGACCTCCTCCACGAAGCGCTTCACGGCCTCCTCCGAGGGCTTGTATCGATCTAGGCCTATGCGCCTCCTGACGAAGTCGGCGATGACGAGGGTGAGGGCCTGAGCCGTGCCCCCGGCTGGCCTGATGGGGCCGGCGAAGTAGACGGCTAGATACCGGCTTCCATCCCTGTTGCGCTTAACCCTGATCTGGGGGATACCCTGAATGGGGGCGATGGTCACCCCCTCGGTGACGATGGCGAGGGCCGTCCTGATGGCCTTCTCCGCAGCCCTCTCCCGCTCCAGGCTGCCGAAGCGGCCGTAGATGATCTCCTCAGCCACCTTGAAGGCCATCTCATAGCGATCCATCGACTCCAGCTCCCTGATCCTCTCCGCTATCCCCTCCGGGCCGACGAGCTTCTCAACCCTCTCAGCCATATCCTCCGTCAACTCGGATTCTGGCCTGGTGACGGGGTCTAGGCCCTTAGCCCTCGCCTCCCCGGCGATCTCATAGAGCCTATCAAGCTCGCTCCTAAGCCTGGAGTGGTAGGCCTCATACTCTCTGGACAGCTTCAGCTTCAACAAGACCTCGGGATGCCTCCCCCTTATAGTCCCCCGAGCCCCCTCTTTTCCCTTCCGGTGGACCCTATGCCCGACGGGAGATGTGGGAGACTACCTCGGCGATCTTCTCCCTCACCCTCTCGGTCTCCTCGACGAGGGTTCCGGTGACGATGACGTCGGCCCCGGCCTCTGCGATCCTCCTGGCGGAGGCACCCTCCCTTACGCCTCCGCCGACGATGAGGGGGACGGAGAGGTGATGCCTCACCATCCTCACCATCTCGATGGGAACCGGCTTCTTGGCGCCGGAGCCGGCTTCGAGGTAGATGAAGTGCATGCCGAGGAACTCCCCGGCGAGGCTGTAGCCGACGGCAATCTCGGGGTGGTCGTAGGGGATGGGCCTCGCCTGACCGATGTATCCCGCTGCCCCTCCATCCCCGACGATGATGTAGCCCATGGGGATGGGCTCGATGCCATACTGCTTTATCACCCTCGCCGTCAGGGCTTGGACGTCGATGAGGTAGTAGGTGTTGGAGGAGTTGAGCAGCGACATGAACCAGATGGCGTCGGCGTATCGGCTGACGCCTGAGATGTTGTTGGGGAAGAGGATGACGGGAACCCCCACAGCAGCCTTGATCGCCTTTATGGCCTCATCCAACTCGCTCTGAGAAGCCAGCGTTGAGCCCCCGACCATTATCGCAGCCGTCCCACCCCTCTCAGCCTCCTTAGCCACCTCTGAGAAGTCCATCCCCCGTCTCTCAGGGTCGAGGAGGGTTAGGTGGATGGTTCCCTCCTCCTCGATCCGCTTCAGGAGATACTCCTCAACGCTCCCTAACCGCCACTTCCCCATGTCCTTCCATCCCATAATAGTTGTCGACGAAGAGGCAGTAGGCGTCGACAGGCGCCATGGTGGAGGCCATATCGAAGGAGGCGGAGAGATTGCAGAAGCCGCAGATGACGGTGACGCTCCCCACCTTCTTATTGATCGTAACCCTCACGGCGTTCTTCCCACATCTAGGGCAGAGGAAGAAGACTGGAAGCTTCTTCCTCACGACCTTGACGACCTTCCTACGCCTCCGACCCATCCCTCAACACTCTCGACGGATTGATGTTACTCTTCAGCCCAGCCTTAAGATTAATGGAAGACGCCTCTTATGTTCATTCCGCTCAACACGCCTCAGGACGGCCTCCACCGTCGACGCCGAGACGCCGAGCTCCTCTGCGATCTCCCCCGCCTTCATCCCCCTCTCCCAGCCGTAGAGGATGAGGTCTAGGGTCTCATACCGCACGCCCAGCTCACCCTCATCCGTCTGACCAGGCCAGAGACCAGCCGTCGGCGTCTTGGTCACGATCCTCTCAGGCACCCCCAGATACCGGGCCAACTGCCTCACCTGAGTCTTATAGAGGTCGGCGATGGGCATGAGATCGACGCCTCCATCCCCATACTTGGTGAAATAACCCAGAAGCCACTCCGTCTTGTTGGAGCTCCCAATCACCATCATATCCAGCGAGTTGGCGAAGTGGTATGCGATGGCCATCCTAAGCCTAGCCTTCACATTCCCGAAGGGGATGAGATTCTCGGGGTCATAGAGGGGGAGGACCCCCCGCATCACGTCGACGATGGACGTGATTTCCACCACATCACACGTGACCCCCACCTGCTTCGTGAGATCCATCACATCACGGACATCACGCTCAGAGGTCACACCCCCCTCGGGCATCGTCACAGCCCTCACATTCTCCCGGCCCAGGGCCCTCACAGCCAGCATCAACGTCGTAGAGGAGTCGACGCCACCACTCACAGCGACGACGCCACCCCTCAAACCAGCCCTCTCAACCTCCCCTGAGATGAACTCCACGACCCTCCCCTCGACCTCCTCAGGATCGATCCTCAAGGACTCCAGCGTCAACATACTACTCCACACAGTTAAACATCCCCATATTTAAAGCTAAAATTTATAACTCCCTTGAAAGAAACAGGCTGAAAACATTTTAACGAATATGAATACAGAACTGTATTCAGGT
>LUCA01000005.1 GCA_001593875.1 Candidatus Bathyarchaeota archaeon B23 | reverse complement strand
GCCGAGGCCTATGCGGTTCAGGTGAAGGGGCAGGAGGTCCCGATGCATGAGCCGAGGCTGAAGAGGGGGCTGGGCATCGGCTATGCGGTCTCGCCGACGGGCGCCGACCACTGCCACAACCTCCACGACACCATCATGTTCGGCCTAAACCTGGAGAAGCTGAGGCCCTTTGGGGTGTTGAGGGAGGTCCCCGTCGAGAGCCTCGGCGGGGAGAAGGTGAGGATGTATAAGTACTGGATGGAGATGAGGGTGCTGGCCAACTGCCTCTGCCTCTGCCAGTTCACGCCCTGGAGGTTCATCGAGTACGTCGACCTCGTCAGAGCCGTCACCGGCTGGGATGTCTCCTTATTCGAGCTGGTGAAGGTGGCGGAGAGGACGCTCAACCTCGCCAGGCTCTTCAACCTCCGGGAGGGCTTCACCTCCGCCGACGACTGGCTGCCGCCGAGGTTCTTCCAGCCCCAGACCTCCGGGCCGCTCTCCGAGACGGCCGTCAACCCCAGCCATCTGAGGAGGGCCATCGGGTTGTTCTACGAGATGATGGGGTGGGACCGAGACGGCGTCCCCCTCCCCGGCACCCTCCACGAGCTGGACATCGGCTGGGCCGTCGAACACCTCCCCGAAAGAGGGATCGAGAGGGTCATCGTTTAGAGGCTAACCCACCTTTTTTATGAGGTGAAGTAGATAGGCGGAGTCATGTATAAGACCATTGGAATACTGGGGGGATTGACCCCGGAGTCGACGGTCACCTACTACCTCCACATCGTCCGGAGATACCATGAGCTGTTCGGAGACCACGGCTACCCCGAGATCGTCATCTACAGCGTCAGCTTCCAGAGATTCAAGGACTGGATGGGGGAGGAGGATTGGGAGAGCATAAGGGAGGAGCTCCTCAAGGGGTTGAGATGCCTCGGCGCCGCCGGGGCTGACTTCGCCGTCATCGCCACCAACACCATGCACATCCTCTTCGACGAGCTCTCAGCCGACTCCCCCATACCGCTTATAAGCATCGTCGAGGCGACGGCTGAGGCCATCAAGGAGGAGGGGCTGAAGGCCGTAGGCCTCTTGGGGACGAGGTTCACCATGGAGCGCCCCTTCTACAGGGAGGGGTTGGCGAGATACGGGATCGAGGTGACGGTGCCCCCGGAGAGGGATAGGATCTACGTCGACAGGGTGGCCTTCGAGGAGCTCTCCCGGGGGCTGCTACGCGACGAGTCGAGGCGGGAGTTCCTCAGGATCATAGACGACCTGGTGGAGAGGGGGGCTGAAGGCGTCGTCCTCGGCTGCACGGAGATACCGCTCCTCGTCACCCAGCAGCACACGCCGGTGAAGCTCTTCGACACCGCGACGATCCACGCCGAGAAGGCTCTCCGATATGCGATGGAGGGTTAAGGCCGTCCTCTTCCCCCATCCTTTTTAGAGAGACCGTTTAAATATCAGCCCCTAAAGGCTATGCTCTACATCCCCGCACGCCCTGGTCTACGCCCTGCTTCTCAGGAGGCTTCCGAGGTTAAAGCAGAAACTCCGGGGGGAGGGTCATCCTCCTTATCTCCGTCCCCGTCAGCGCCCTGATGCGCATGAGCTCTAGGTCCTCGTCGTAGGAGACGAGGGTGATGGCCGTCCCCCGCCTCCCCGCCCTGGCCGTCCGCCCTATGCGGTGGAAATACATCAGGGGGTCCCTGGGGATGTCGTAGTTGAGGATGTAGGGGACGTCCTCTATGTCGAGGCCCCGAGCGGCCACCTCCGTCGCCACCAGGAGGCTGAGCCGCCGCTCCCTGAAGGCCCTGAGAACCTCCTCTCGCCTCGCCTGAGTGAAGCCCCCGTGGAGGGCGTCGGCGTCGTAGCCGGCCCTCCTCAACTTCCGCGTCAGGGCCTCGACGCCCCTACGGGTTCGGCAGAAGATGATGGCCCTCTCGATGTTTAGGTGGTCTATCAACCTCTTCAAGGTCTCCAACTTCTCGTAGGGGGAGACCTTGACGTATCTCTGATCGATCTCCTCCAGCGTGATCTCATCCCTGCTGACGATGACCATCTCGGCCCTCGGCATGTAGCGCCTCGAGAGCCTTCGGGTCCGCGTATCGATGGTGGCCGACCAGAGGCTCATCTGCTTACGCCTCGGCGTCCTCCTGAGGATATACTCGATGTCGTCGATGAAGCCCATATCCAGCATGCGGTCAGCCTCATCGAGGACCGCGAATCGGACGCCGTCTAGGCGTAGGGTCCCCCGACGTAGGTGGTCTATCACCCTCCCAGGCGTCCCCACCACCATCTGGACGCCTCTACGAATCTCCTCGATCTGCCGTCTGAGGGAGACTCCGCCGTAGATGGCCGTCGCCCTCAGAGGCGTATATCGGGCGAGGGCGTTGATGTCCCCCGCCACCTGGAGGGCCAGCTCCCTCGTCGGCGTTAGGACGATGGCCTGGACGGATCGGAGGCCCCAATCCAGGCGTTCGATCATGGGGACGGCGAAGGCGGCCGTCTTACCCGTCCCCGTCTTCGCCTGCCCGACGACATCCCTCCCCTTCAACAGCAGGGGGATGGCCCGTTCCTGTATCGGAAACATCTCCGTGAAGCCGAGATCAGCGATCCCACGCCTCACCTCATCGCTTAAAGGTAACTCATCAAACCTCAATCTATAACTCACATCTCAAAGGTAGTTGAAGAAGAGGGGCGGGGGTGGTTAATAAAGGCTTTGATCCCACCTTCAAGTCCCTCTTTTAGGTGGAGATATAAAGATCGTAGAGGAGCTAGCCCTTCGGCAGATGGAATCGCCTCTCCACATCCTCTAGGGTCTGCTCCAGAAGGCTTAGGCCCTCCTCTATCTGCTCCCTAGTGATGGTGAGCGGCGGCATCATCCGGATGATGCCGGTGTGGTAGAAGACGCCGACGGCCAGCCCCCGCTCCAAGGCCTTGTCGTGGAGGTAGACGATGGGGTTGTGTCTTGGGTCCACCCTCTGCTCCTTCGTCAGCTCCTTGGGGACTAGGGGCTCCTTGGTCTCGGGGTTGGCGACGAGCTCGATGCCCATGAAGAGGCCTAGGCCTCGGACGTCGCCGATGATGCCGTGGCGATCCTGCATCCCCCTCAGCTCGTCGATCATGTAGGCGCCCAGCTCCGCCGCCCTCTCCGGCAGCCTGTGCTTCAGGTAGTAGTCGATGGTGGCGAGGGCCGTGGCGCAGGCGACGGCGTGGCCGCTGTAGGTGTAGCCGTGGGGGAAGCCCTCCCCGTCGAAGTATTCGGCGATGGGTTTACGCACCATCGTCGCCCCCAGGGGGATGTAGCCGCAGGTGATGCCCTTGGCGTAGGTGGTGATGTCGGGGACTATGCCCCAGTGCTCGCAGGCGAACATGCGCCCCGTCCTGGCGAAGCCCGTCATCACCTCGTCGAAGATGAGGAGCACCCCCTGCTCGTCGCAGATCTTCCTCACCTTCTCCCAGTATCCCTCCGGTGGAACCACCTGCCCCGCCCAGCTGCAGATGGGCTCGGCCATGAAGGCGGCGACGGTCTCATCGCCGCCCTCCTTCTCCATGGTGTAGGCGATGAAATCGGCGCACCTCAACCCGCAGTCGGGGTGGGTGAGGCCGAAGGCGCATCGATAGCAGTAGGGGGAGGGGACGTGCTTGAACTCCTCGAAGAGGGTGAGGCCTCGATGCTTCCTCGTCCTGGAGCTGCCTCCGACGCTGACGGAGGCGTAGGTCGAGCCGTGATAGGAGTCCCAGAAGCTGATGATCTTGGGCGCCTTCCTGTAGAGCTGAGCCATCTTCACCGCCGCCTCATTCGCCTCGGTTCCGCTGTTGCTGAAGAAGACCTTCGATAGGTCGCCCGGCGTCAGCTCCGCCAGCCGCTGGGCCAGCCTTATCTGGGGCACCGTGTAGTAGGCCGGCGACGCATAGGCCAGCTCGTCTAGCTGCCTCTTCGCCGCCTCTATGATCTCCCCGACGCCCATGCCGACGTGGACGTTGTAGAGCTGGGAGACCAGGTCGACGTGGCGCTTACCGGCGGCGTCCCAGAAGAGGGCTCCCTCGCCTCGGAGGACGATGGGCGACCTATATCCGGGCCTGGGCTCCCACCTCCGCATCAGATGGCTCTCCGCAGCCCTATACAGCTCCTCGATCTCCTCCTCAGAGAGAGGATCAGCCATCCAACCACTCCGATGATATGTGGGGTGAAGGCCCTAAAACACCTACGACGCCGAGGCCCTTTAAGGCTGGAGGCGGGATATGGTTGTGATGTCCAAGACGCCTAGACGCAGGGTTAGGAGGGCGGGGAGTTCGCCCTACGTCGTCGACGAGGGGAGATTAAGGCGATATGATCAGAGGGACCTCATCTTCAACAGGGTCTACAACGACCCCAGCTGGGGCGGATACGGCAGGAGGGAGGAGGAGAGGGCCCTGGAGAACATCAGGGGGCGTAGAGGGGGGTATACTCGGATCGATTACGCCCTCGCCGAGGCCATCTCCCGGGAGCCGGAGCCGAGCTGGGAGCCGGCCTGCAGGAGCAACAACCCCGGTGCTACGAGCACTGGTGTGAAAACGGGGTGGACTGCAGCACCTGCATCGCCGTCTGCCCCTACAACCCAGGCTCTGGGAGAATCTCACCGGGGGAGTTCTGGGGGGCCTCAACGCCGTCTGGCGACCTCTGAGGCCAGGAGGAGGCCTAGGAGGAGGGCGTCGACGATGGAGGCGGCGGCCGCCAACCTCGATAGGGGGGTAGAACCCCTGTTGGGGGAGATGTATCCAGCTAGGAAGACTTGGCCTCCCCTCAGGAGGCCGTAGGTGATGCCGGCGACGTAGATGTGATCCCCCTCCGCCACGACGGACCTGGCGATGTCGCCGCCCATCCCTCCCCAGGTCCTATTCCAGAGGAGCTCCCCCTCCCTGCTGCACTTCACTATGAGGGCGTCGCTCCACTGGTAGGGCTCGGGGCAGAGGGTGTGGCCTACGACGTAGAGGTAGGGGCCGGCGGCCGTCACGGCCCAGCCGTAGTCCTCCCTGCTCCAACCCCAGAGGGAGACGTATCGGAGGGAGCCCTCCCGGTCGTAGCAGAGGAGGACGACGTCGGCGTCGCCGTCGGCATCCTGGGAGAAGCCCACCTGATAGATGCGCCCCCTGCTCGCCGTCAGGCCCCAGCCATAGTTCTGTACGCCGGCACCCCACCACCTGACCCAGAGGAGGTCGCCGTCGAAGCTGAACTTCGCCAGGGAGATCTCCGTCCTATAGGACGCCGCCCGGGAGGTGCCGCCCACGTAGACTCCGTCGTCTACCGCTACGGCCCAGCAGTAGTCGGCCCCCGTCTCACCCCAGCTCCTGCTCCACAGGAGCTCTCCCTCGACGCTGTACTTCAGCAGGAAGCCCCTCGTCTCCTGGGCCATGAAGCCGCCGATGTACCCCGCGACGTAGACGCCGCCCCTGCCGTCGGTTGCGACTCCCCTGGCGATGGCCCCCTCAGAGGGCCCCCACAGCCTGAACCATAGGAGGCAGCCCTCAGCGTCGTATTTCAGCAGCACGGCCTTGGACTCCTCCCCATCGTAGGAGAGGCCTACGACGTAGAGGTATCGACCATCGGTGGCGATGGCCCTACCCATATCGTGATCCTCCCCACCCCAGGTCTGATTCCAGATGAGATCACCCTCCCTGGAGTATTTCAACAGGAAGACGTCGCTCTTGCCCGCGCCCAGGCTCTGCGTGGAGCCCGTTATGTAGAGGTAGCCATCGCAGAGGGTCATCGCCCGGGCATACTCCCTCGCCTCCCCACCCCAGTGGGAGGCCCAATCCAGGGACGCCTCGGAGGGGGAGCCCCTAGGCCTATAGGCCATGTAAACCCCTAGGGAAAGCAGCTCTAGGAGGAGGAGGGGGAGGAGAAGGAGGCGGCGACCCAATCCGATCATCCCTTTAGATATACCCCCTTAAACACCCTTTCCACGTTTGAGGGGGGGTGGGGCCTCCCCCTCGCCACCTTTATCAGCCCCTCCAGGGAGAGATGGAGTGGTGGAGAATATGGATGTAAACCTGTTGAGGAGACTCTCCGAGGCCTATGGACCTCCAGGATACGAGGAGGAGGTGAGGGAGATCCTCAGGGAGGAGCTGGAGGGCTACGCCGACGAGGTCGAGGAGGATAAGCTGGGGAACATCTTCTTCCGCCGTGGGGGGGAGGGGCCGCTGGTGATGCTGGCGGCCCACATGGATGAGGTGGGCATCCTCATCACCCACATAGAGGAGGGAGGCTTCCTGAGGTTCCACCCTCTGGGAGGGATAGCCGATAGGATCCTGCCGGGGCAGAGGTTCAGGCTGAGGGGGCGGAGGGGGGAGGTGAAGGGCATAGTGGGCACGAGGCCGCCGCATATCATGAAGGAGGAGGAACGGAAAAAGGTGGTTCCACGGGAGAACCTCTTCATCGACGTCGGCGCCGGCAGCGGGGAGGAGGCCGAGGGGAAGGGATGCCACATCGGGATGACGGGCGTCTTCGACACCCCCTTCGAGGAGCTAGGCGACGGCTACGTCAGGGGTAAGGCCTTCGACGACAGAGCCGGCTGCTCCGTCCTCGTGGAGGCCTTCAAGAGGCTGTGCGAGGCTGATGTGAACGTCGTCGCCGTCGGCACGGTTCAGGAGGAGGTGGGCCTAAGGGGCGCCAGGACGGCGGCCTGGCAGCTGGAGCCAGACTACGCCCTAGCCCTGGAGGGGACCTTCGCCGCCGACGTCCCAGGCTCAAAGCCCCACCAGGTCTCGGCGAGGCTGAGGCATGGACCGGTCATCACCATCGTCGACCGAGCGACCATCACCCACCCGAAGGTGCTGAGAATCCTCCTCGAAGCCGCTGAGGGGGAGGGGATACCCCACCAGTTTAAGGAGATGCCCATGGGCGGGACCGACGCCGGGGCGATACACCTAACCAAGGGAGGGGTGCCCAGCGGCACGGTGGCCGTGCCCTGCCGATACATCCACGGCCCGGCGGCCGTCGCCCACCTGGAGGACTTCGAGAACACCCTAAAGCTGGTGGAGGCCTTCGTGAGACATATCTCCATGGACTGACAACCCCATCAAATCGCCCCAGTGAGGGATTCGCCTCCTCAACCCTCCCCACACCTTTTATCCAAGTGTTCCCTCCTAACCCCAACTCATCCAGCGAGAGGGCTACGGCCGCTGAGAGGGCTACATAACTCTCCAGAGCCACCTTCGATGAGCGTGGAATCCTCGATCTCAGCCTCTAGGAGGGGGAGAGATGCCTACCCTGATCCAAGCTAGAGGAGTAAAATCTAGAGAAAAGAAGGGGGTTCTCAGCCAGATCAGCCGGCGATTCTCCTGCTGATCTGGATGAGGGATACTATCGCTGCGAGAGCTGCCACTAGGGAGACGCCTATGGCGCCGTAGATGAGCGGCGTCAGGCCGCTGGCGGCCGTCTTGGCCTCCTCAGCGGCGGCCTTGGCCTCCTCGGCGGCGGCCTTGGCGGCGCTGGCCGTATCGGCGATCTCGGCGACCGCCTCCTGCGCAGCTGAGGCAGCCTCCTTGGCGTCGGAGGCCGCTGAGGCCGCGGCGGCGACGTCACTCTTCAGGTCGGCGATGTCGCTCTGGATGCCAGCTATGTCCTCGGAGAGGCCCTGAACGGACTCCTCCAAGCTGCTCATCCTCTCCTCCAGGAGGACCTCCACAGCCGGGGAGACCGTGAAGGTGCCGCTGGCGATCTCGTCCCCATCCTCCTCGTACCAGGTCCAGGACCACGTACCGGTGGGGGCGTCAGGTGGCAGCATCATCGGATTGCCGCCGGCGACCTGGCTGTAGTAGGGAACCGTGTGATAGGTGTCGACCTTCAGCCAGTCCTCATCCTCGAAGGGATCGGTCTTCCAAAAGAGGTTGCCATCGGGGTCGAAGATCTTGATGTAGGAGTCGATCTGCTTGAAGCTGCTCTTTATGTCGAAGGCGATGGTGTCTCCGATGTTGTACTCACTCTTCCTCGGGCTGATCTCCTTGGTCTCCTCCACGATCGTGAAGTCTACCTGGGCGAAGAGATCCTCCCCGTCGGTTATGTTTATCGTATAGGCGCCTACGTCTAAGGTGTCGGCGTCGGGTACAACCCACCAGGCCGTGAAGTTGCCGTCCTCGTCGGTCATAGCTACGATGCCGGGTGAGCCCTGTCTGACGTCGATGACCCACTCATCAGTGGCGTTGTAGAGAACGAAGTCTAGGGTCGTCTCCCTATCCGCGAAGTGCCAGCCCTTGATGGTGACGTTGTAGCCGTTGGGGGCCGACGCCGGTTCGATCTCGGCGTAGGTCTTCACCGTGACGGTGAAGGTGGCGGTCACCTCTATGCCGCTGTCGATGTCTAACGCCTTCACGGTATATGTCCCTGGATCCACGGTGGGGACGTAGAAGACCTCTGTGATCTGCCCTGCCCCGTCCACCGTCCCAGCGTCCTCTACGGTCGTACCATCGAAAGTGGCATTCCACTCCTCGAGGGGCGTGAAGCCGGCTCCAGTCAACGTAACCCTAGTGCCAGTCGGCCCCTCGTTGGGGGAGAGGATTATGATCATCAGACCTACCCTGAAGTCCTCGGTGGCGCTGATGGCGTAGTCTACCTGCCTCGCCTCCAGCGTGTAGATGCCTGAGGCGACGGCGGGCACCGTGAAGGGGCCGCCGCAGGGGGCGGCCTCGGCCGTCTCGAAGGTGTCGACGTAGGTTCCATCGAGGTAGAGCTCCACCTCCTCACCCTTGATCTGTGCGAAGTTGTAGCCGGAGATGCTGATGGAGGCGCCCTGGACTCCGTATCCTGGGTCGACCTCGATGGCGGGTAGCTCCAAGACCTCGAAGTCGGCTGAGGCGCTCACACCATCTGTGTCGGCCACCCTGATCTCATAGTTGTCATCCACGGCCGGTGCGTTGGGTATGACGACATCCATGGTGAATTCGCCATCGTCGTTGATGTTGATGGGGGCGTCGATCACGTAGCAGTCCTCGACCTTAGCCCCTGCCCTCCACAGCTCGACGTAGCTGTCGGGGTCGGTTGGGTCGATGGCTCCATCGGCGGTGAAGCCCCTCCCCTTAACCTCGACGACCGTGCCCACAGGGCCGCTCTCGGGGGTGAGGGTTATGCTGGCGCCTATCGTGAAGGTCGCCTGGGCGTTGACGCCCTCCTCATCCTCCGTGTAGACGACGTAGTCCCCATATGCCATGGTGGGTACCTCGAAGGTGGCGGTCCATGTACCTAGCTCATTCGTCTCGGGGGTCGTGGGATCGGTGGTCAGAACGTCGCCGCCGAAGGTGATGATGGTCACATCCTTCTCCCCAGAGAAGCCGTAGCCTGTTATGGTCACCGTGTCTCCTGGGAGACCGCTGGAGGGGGAGAGATCGATCTTCGCATCGACCGTGAATAGGGAGTTGGCGGCACCGGCACCTCCATAGGTGGCGCCGGTCTCGGTGTCCTTAACCCAGAGGTAGTGGTCGCCGTTGACGGCCTCCGGGACTGTGAACCAGACCTCGAAGGATCCATCCGCCTTCGCCTCCGTCGAGTTCAGCAGCCCCTTCTCCCCATCCCAGGCCTTGACGGCGTCCCAGTAGAGCTCCACCATTACGCCTGCTGTGACGCCGCTCCCCTTCACCACGACTACGTCGCCCTTGACGCCTGTGGCCTTGGGGTTACCGGCTGTATCCTCGAGGGAGGTTATCTCTATCACAGCGTAGGCGGTTGGAACGGGGAAGGTCAGCAACGCTATGGCTATGATTAGTAAGATGGGGGCAGCCCTCGTTATTAGCTTGGACATTTTCCTCCTTTCACCTCTCTTTTCTTCGCAGTGGGGGATGCCCCCTACTGCCGTAGGGGGCTATTAGGGCTTCTTATATAAATCTATGTAAACAGTAAGATGGTGGCTGTATACATTCTCCCAGCGATCCCCCCCTAAAGAGGGGATTTTAGGGTTTATCGATTCTTTTCGGTTATTTCACACCTCTCTTCCCTTCCATAAGGATATAAATTTTATTTTTTGAAGGGAAATAATTGTTATTTATTTTTGGCAAGGGCGTCGGCGTCCCCTGAACTCAGGTTCCCAGGATCCTCTCCTTGAGGGATTTCATGGGCTCTAACTTGGGCTTGATCTTATCGAGCGACATCCCGTAGATCAGGGCCGTTATGGAGTACTCCTTGAAGGCCTCTCCCTCCAGGGCTGAGGTGATGGCGTCCCTCGCCTTGTATCTCCACCTCAGATACTTTGAGACGTCGTCGGCGATATTCTTCGGGAACTCCGGGCCCTGGAAGATGCAGAAGACGGAGGACTTGGCGATGGGCTCGGTCTCCAGGGAGAGATTGCGCCTCATGAGGTACTCCTTCCAGGACCTCAGCAGGTGGACGTCTTCGGTCCTCATCGACGTGAAGACGGCGCACTCCTTCTTTATGATGCGGGTCACGTCCCTTATGTCGATGGGTGGAACCGCGAACTCGCTGTATTCGACGGCGTCCACCAGGCCGGCGATGGTGCCGGCGATCACCCTGTTCGCCATCATCATCGCCACCCCGATGGAGGGGCTGTATACGCCTGCGCGCTCGTTGTCGTAGAGGATGGGTGGCAACCCGAACTCGACGAGGTGGGCCAATCCCTTCCTGGCGTTCTCCAGCAGCAGCTCTCCTTCACCCCTCCGGGGGAGCGTCGCTATCGGTATCACCGGGATCCCTAATCTGCTGGAGATGTCACGGGTCACCTCGGCGATGGTGAGGGAGCCGAAGCCGCCTCCCAGACAGCCTATGGAGAAGCCTATGGCGAAGCGATGCTTGTTGTAGATGGTCTCCACCTCATCGATGATCTTGGTGCTCTCCTCCCGATACATCTCCAGCCCCTTATCGGCGTCCTTGCCGGCCCCAAAGCCCGGGCCTACGACCCGCATGACGAAGCGCTTGGGCAGACGCTTCATCCGAGCCTTCTTGAACCGTTCCCTCACCCTCCTGAAATCCCTCTCGCTGGAGTTTATACAGTAGCAGAAGGACCCCGACTTCTTGATGGTGTCATACTCCATATAGGCCCTTGAGAGGATATTGACTCCCCCACTGCCGACGCCTATGAGAAGTACCCCCAACTTCTCTCCCATAGTGATCGGGGGTTTAAGGATAAAAAAAGTTCTGACATCGATGCAGCCATAAAAGGGTTGAGGGGAGGGCTGAGGTCCTTATGGGGGATTGAGGCTCCACTCAGGTCTTCTCTTGAAATGTATCTTCGCCATCCCCTCCAGGATGGAGCGCTCCGTCTCCACGTATCCCAGGGATTGCATCGCCCCTGAGAGGTAGCTGGCTAGCAGCTCCGTCCCCTCCTTGGAGAGGGTGAAGGAGATGAGGGTGACGGCTATCTCGATGTCGTCGCCCCTGAAGGAGACCTCATCGAGGTTCCAGTGATGTCTAAGGACCTCCCTCAGGAAGACTATCGATTCCTCGTCGCCCAGCCTCGTCCTGAGGTACTCGCCATACCACCTGCCAGCCTCGAACCAGAGCCTCCTCAGCTCCTCCCCTTCCTCCGAGTACGCCCTTGAAAGGAGGAGCTCCAGGGCAGACCTGGGAGCCTGGAAGACGCCGCCACCCCTCTGGATCTCCATCATCCTGTAGAGGTTGAGGGCCTCGCCGAGGGTGATGCCCATCTCCTCAGCCCTCAGGGCCTCCCTGAGGATGGAGGTTACGTAGCCGGAGAGGGAGATCCGCCGCTTGACGGCGGCCTCCTTGAGCTCGTCGACGAGCTGAGCTGGGACCACTAGGAATTTGGTGTCCTTCACCCCCTTGATCAGAGCTCACCACCCCTCCCAAATCGGTAGTGTATGGCCCCCTTGGAGACCTCCTTGGAGGCCGCCTCGTAGCCGAGGGCCTTGAAGACGCCCTCGAGGAAGAGGCTGAGGGCCTCAGTGTAGCCCTCGGTGAACCTGTCGCCGACGAGGGAGAGGGAGATAGCATCTCCCTCATCCCTCAGTGAGTAGTAGGAGTTGCCGAAGGTGAGGAGCTCCAACGCCTTCTCCAGGGCGCTTAGGGGCTCCTCCTTATCGGAGAAATACGCCCCATACCACCGGCCGACCTCAAACCAGATCTTTGAGGCCCTCTTCTTCGCCCGTCTATAGGCGAGGTCAACCATCTCGTATAGGAGGCGTTCAGGGGCGAAGACGAGGCCGAGGCCCCGGGCCTTCTCCAGCATCCAGCGCTTATCAACCACCTCCTGGAGGGAGATGGCCATCTCCTCAGCCCTCAGGGCCTGCTCGAGGATGAGGTTCACGGTCTGGAAGACCGTCGCCCCCCTCCTCTTAGCCATCTCCACGATCTTGTTGGCCAGCTCCTCGTCGGCGGCGAGCATCTTCCTCCTCCGAGGCAACCCCATCGACCCAAGAATAGAGGGGGACTAAGATTAAAGTAGATTCCGCCTCCAAAGCCCTGGAATCGACGACGTGGCTGACGTAACCCCTAAATCGATGCTGAGGGGATTTTAATGGATGAACCAGATCAGATCCCTCAGAGTCATAACCATTGCCGACAACATGGCCTATAAGCCGAGGCTATGGGGACACTGGGGCCTCTCCTTCCTGCTGGAGTTTGAGGATTCGAGGGGGAGGGGGCATCGCATCCTCTTCGACACCGGTGGGAGCCGGGAGGCCTTCCTCCACAACGTCAGGGAGATGGAGATCCCCCTAGATGAGGTGGAGGGCCTGGTCGTCAGCCACGGCCACCTGGATCATACGGCCGCCCTCGTCGAGGCTGTGGGGGAGGGGGGAGGAGTGAGGGTCTACGCCCACCCATACGCCTTCCAGCCCAGATTCTTCGAGAACCGTGAGGGGAAGCGTAGAGAGGTGGGCGTCCCCGAGGGGGAGGGCGTCGCCGAGATCGAGGAGGCGGGAGGGGAGATCCTCCTCGCCCGGGAGCCGGTGGAGGTGGCCCCAGGGGTCTGGACGACGGGAGAGATACCACGGGAGAGCTTCGAGACGGTCCCCCCGCCCTCGGAGAGGGGTCGACGGATCATCGTCGTCGACGGAGAGGAGCGGGAGGACGTGATATGGGACGACCTCTCCCTCTGGATGGATGTGGAGGGCCTGGGCCCCGTCGTCGTCACCGGATGCTGCCACTCCGGCATAGTGAACACCCTAAACCACGTCGGCGGAGTAGGAGGATTCGACGGGTTCTACGGCGTCCTAGGGGGATTACACCTCGTAGGTAGAGATGAGGGATATATCCGGAGAACCCTGGAGGCCGTTAAGCCCTTCGATCTCAGGATGGTTTCGCCCTGCCACTGTACGGGCTTCAGGGCGATGGCCCTCTTCCTGGAGGCCTTCCCGGAGGGCTTCATCCTCAACTACTCCGGCAGGGTTATAGAGGTGGGGGAGACGCCGAGGAGTCGATTACTCTAACCTTTTTGATCGAGCTCCGCCCCCGCCATCTCTCAGCCGTCGATATCGGGGCTTACCACGGCTCCCTCTTCAGCCCTATCAGGTATGCGATGTAGTTGGTGAGGGGGTGGAGGAGGAGGGTGAGGGGGAGGATTAGGAGGGCCTGGCCCGTCGACGGCCTCAGGAGGGGGTAGGAGAGGAGGAGGGCCGTGAGGATGAACCCTAACTGGTCTAGGAGGGGGAGCATCGCCCCGGGTTTCAGGCCTAGCCGTCGCTTTAGGAAGGAGGTGGCCAGGTCTCCCAGGATGGCCCCCAGGGATTGGAGCAGGCCGTTGAGGGGGGAGGGGTGGAGGAACTCTAGGGGGAGGGAGGCCTGAACCCAGCCCGTCAGGGTTCCTAGGATTAGGGCTGAGGCCGCTCCCCTGATGGTTTTGTGGCTTCCCAGTAGGGGTCTTCCATCCCTCCATAGGCGTCCCCCATCTAGGGGTCTGCCGCCGCCTAGGAGAACAGGGGTGGCGTTGGCCACATAGGCGGGGAGATAGAGGTAGAGGGTCTCCACGATGAGGAGGAGAGTCATCGATGGACCTCCATCAGGCCTCCATGGCGGATTTGATAGAGGCAGCTCCTCTGGGACCTGGGCTTCTCCCTCACGGCCCTCCTGACCGATCCCCTCACCCGTTCTAATCGGAGGATGGTGGGGCACCAATACCTCAGCAGCCTATCGGCGACGGGCTCTACGCCCCCAGGCGGCTCCGGGACGCTGTGAACCTGCCCCAGCAGCAGGATCGGCGACCCTCCCCCCTGAGCCGCCTCCGCCAGGAAGGCCAGCTGATGGTTGAGCTCCTTGTTCGCCTTGAAGGCCCCCTCGGCGGTCTTCAGGCGGTAGAGCCCCGTGATGGAGTCGACGACTACGGGTTCCCCCCGCACCAGATCCGGCAGCCTCTCCACGATGAGGGTCTGCTCCCCGAGGCTTTGAGGACTCCAGATGTAGAGGCGCTCTAGGGCTCCCTCACCCCCCGTCAGGTCTATTAGTAGGTCTATGGGGAGGCGGCCGTCGGCGTTGATGTAGTAGGCCTTCGCCCTGGGGTCTGTGAGCAGGTGGTGGGCGATGGTGGAGACGGCGATGATGGTCTTCCCCGTCCCCGCCTCGCCGTAGAGGAGGGTGAGGGCTGCGGGGGGGAAGCCCCCCTCCAACACCCCATCCAGGGGGCTGAAGCCCGTAGATAGGCGCCTCATTCCAGGTATCCCAGCTCCCTTAGGTATCTCCTGACGGCGCTCCTGACGAACTCGGGGATGCTGGTGTATCCATGCTTACCGCTCCTGATGACCTCCCTGATCTTCTCGGCGAGGGGCTCGGGGAGGTTGATGGTATGATACTTGTAATGTTTCTTGGACATTTCTAAATAGAAAATATCTTGATTTAGTTAAATAAGGTTTAAGGTAGTTTCCCGAGCTGGCTTAGGACGTAGCCCCTGATCTCCCTAGGCTCCGGCAGCGGCGCCACGATCTCGCCCTCCCTCACCAGGGGCCTCAGCATCGCCTCCATCTCCACCCCGCAGCGTCCACATCTGGGCCTGGGGGCATCCCAGGGCTCAACCCGATAGGCGAGGCAGCGGGGGCACCTCCAGGTCTGCTTCCTGCCGCCGAGCTTCCCCCTCTTCGCCGCCGGGCGGCCCTCCACCTCGACGATGTCCATGGCGAAGTCCACAGTCGGGGCGCCGCTGATGTAGGTTCCAACGCCGAAGGCGTCGGCCCCAGCCTCCCCCAGCCGCTTCACCGACTCCTCGGTTAAGCCGCCGGAGACGAAGATCTTCACATCTCCATAGCCCCTGATGTCCAGCTCCCATCGAACCTCCCGGATGATCTCGGCGAAGTCTCCACGCCTGGAGCCCGGCGTGTCGAGCCTCACGGCGTAGAGGCGGCCTCCAAGGGCCTCCGCAGCCCTCACGGCCTCGACCTTCTCGTCGAAGTAGGTGTCCACCAGGGCGACCCTTGGAACCTCCGGGGGCATCACCTCGTCGAAGGCCCTCCAGGCTTCCACCTGGTCTCCGAAGAGGATGATGAGGGCGTGAGGCATCGTCCCCACGGGTTTTTGGCCGATGACCTCGGCCCCCTTGAGGCTGGAGACGGCGTCCAAGCCCCCGATGTAGGCCGCCCGGTCGAGGGCCGGAGCCAGAGCCGGATGCATGCGGCGTACGCCGAAGGCGACGGCGAGCTTATCTCCGGCGGCCCTCCTCACCCTGGCGGCCCTCGTGGCGACGCCGGACTCCTGGCAGAGGAAGCCTAACAACGGCGTCTCCAGGTGGCAGAAGTCGTAGTAGGGGCCCTCGATGACCATCACCGGCATCCTGAAGCCCCGCTCATCCTCAGGGGTGAAGAGGGTTCCCTCGGGCAGGGAGTAGACGTCGACGGGGACATCCTCGAAGAGGTGGGCCACCTCCTCGACGCCGCAGAGCACCGCCCAGGGGGAGTCGTCGGGGAGCTTGCTCACCGTCACCTCGGCGACCACTCGCACATGGTCTAGGCCCTTCGCCTTCAGGATGCGCCTGGTCCTGACGAAGTAGATGTCGGTGGTCTCCCCCTCCTTGATCTCCTCCGATGAGGCGATGAAGAACCCCGTCATGGCCCCTCCCCCAGGCGATTTAGGAGCTCCTCGGAGCCGACGACCTCAGCGCCGTAGATCTCCCGCATATACCTCAACGCAGCCCTATGCGCCTCATCGCTGGGAGCCTCGACGCAGTCCTCGGGGACGATCACCCTGTAGCCCCGGAAGAAGGCGTCGGCCGCCGTATGCTGGACGCAGATGTTGGTGACGAGCCCCGTCAGGATGACGGCGTCGACGCCCAGCTCTCTCAGGAGGGCGTCTAGGCCGGTGGCGTAGAAGGCGCTGTATCTCCGCTTCTTCAGGTGATAATCCCCGGGCTGAGGCTGGAGCTCCTCGACGATCTCGGCGCCCTCCGTGCCGTCGACGGCATGCCGGGGCCAGAGCTGGAACTCCCTGTCGCCTTCGATGTGGGCGTCGGTGACGTGGATGATGGGGACGCCCCTCCGGTGGGCTTCGTCGAGAAGCCGTTTAACCCTTGGGATGATGTTCCCAGCCCTCTCGCTCCCTAGGACGCCGGAGACGAAGTCCCTTATGATGTCGATGACCAAGATGGCGGGCCTCAACTGGGAAGCCTCCTCTCGGTTTGAATAACCCTCA